>JAFRWQ010000137.1 GCA_017437925.1 Bacillota bacterium | reverse complement strand
TACCGAATTTATGGCTCCGCATATCCTTTCGATGTCTTCAGCCGGGACCCCGCTGGCTTCTAGAAAGGCCCTGGCGTTGGCGTTGCCCCCGGTGTCGAAGAGCTTGGGGTCGTCGGCGTCGTGGAGCAGGGCGGCCAGGGCCGCGATGCGAAGCTCGCAGCCGGGTTCATTCTCCGCTATCCTAAGGGTATTCCGGTACACCCTGAGACTGTGCTCCGCGTCGTGGCCTCCCGAGTCGGAGGCGAAAAGCGCGTTTATGTATTCGATTGCTCTTTCTGTCATGTCATCCATTTTTAATGCAGGATAATCAATGCTGTGTAATGAATGCGGCGAAACGCTCCGTCCCTGCGCCGCGGCCGGCCTTCAGCTTTGCTTCAGATCGTTCGCATGGGCCTCCGGTCCGCAGCTTTGCTTCAGATCGTTCACATGGGCCTTCGTTCCGCAGGCCTTCATCGCGGGCATTCGGCTCCGCCGATCCCGCCCTCTGTCTTCACCGACAGTATACACGATAAGCGGCGCGGAATAAACTTCCGGTTCGGGATAGGATGCGTCGGTGCCCCGACCGGCGGATCCCTGTGGTATAATATTCGTGTAAAAGCCCGGCCGCTCGGCAGGAAGGAGGGAACAGATATGAAAAAACGTTCAAAAACCCGGATCATTCTCTTGGCGGCGCTGGTCTGCGCCCTCGTCTTCGCCTGCGCATATACCCGTCCCATGACAGCCGAAGAGCGCTGGCCCGTCCTGGACCTGTCCCGATGCACCCGCATCAGGTGCTCATACTGGGATCATATAAACGACTCGGCCGAGTATTATATCGAAAAGGGCGAGCCGGGATTCGACGAGATCGTCTTGCTGATCGGGAACACACCTTTCAGGGCGAAGCTTTCGACGCTCTTCGAACGGGGGACCAGATACCGCCGCCTCGAAGAGGGAGACGTCAGCTGGTCTTTGAATTTCCGCTTTGAAGACGTGCATATGCCGAACGGCGACACCGTCAGCGGGGAGGTCCTGGGCGCCGGCGGTCTTGCGGACGATATCTGGCTGATGTTTGACGGAGACGTGATCCGGTGCGGGACCGCGGATCAGAAGCAGTGGTGCGAAAAGGTCGTGAGCCTGATCGTGCCCGGCTCGGAATGATCTGTTTTGGGGAAGAGCTCCGACTCCGGACGGCGCGCGAAACTCAACGTTTTTCTGCGATATCAGCTCGCATTGTTGAGTATAAGGCTGCTTTAGGGGAAAAACTCAACGATCCCGGCAGAAAGAAGCGATCTTTGTTGAGAATAGAATGCTAAACTATCTGATCCGCAAGAAAGGATGTTTCCAGGCGCAAGAGAATCTTGAAAAATAAATGTCAGTTCATCACGTTCGCAAGAATGCTTGTTTTCGGCGAAGAAGATTCTTGAAAATAGGAACCTGATACATCCCATCTGCAAGATTTTTATTATCCGGTTCGGAAGATTCTTGAAAAATGAATTTCATTACGTCCAATCTGCAAGATTGATTGATTTATGGTCCATGGGATTCTTGATAATCATTTGTATCCAGATAGCAGTCGCAAGAAAGCTCGTTTCCTGGTGCAAATGATTCTTGAAAAACAGATCTTAATCCCTCTAATTCGCAAGAATGCTTGCTTTCAGTGAATAAGATTCTTGAAATATGGCCTAGAATTATCTCACACGCAAGAATGCTTGTCCTCGGCACAATTATTTCTTGAAAAATATGGTTTAAACGGTCTCTTCAGCATTACCTGCTCGTCTATTGACCTTTTCAAAAGCCCAAAATAAGCTCCGCTATTTGAACATCGTTCATAATTACGTTGTATCAATTGAGGAAAAGTAATTAAACCGATTATTTAAAGGCAATATATACCGCGGCCTTCTCTTTCCGGTGTTTCAGGATGCTCTCCCCGATAGTACTTCTCGATAAACTGCAGTTTGAATTCATTACTGTACTTCATGATAAAACCCCCATTCTTGGTTTTGCCCAAAAATGGAGGTACATATTATGCCAGGCTGGTGCATATGTTATATAACATATGTTATACAAGCGCATGGTCTTGAAATTTCAACGTTTTAAAGCCTGCCGCCCGTCTCGGGGATAAGCGTTCATTTCAGGGCATCCAGCCTTGCGTTCAGCAGGGCTTCGTTGCCGGGGCCGATCTCTATCTTGAAGAACTCCGATTCGAGGCCCTTGAAATGCACGACCTCAAGAGAGTCGCAGCCCTTGAAGGCGTCTTCCCCTATGGACGTGAGCCCCGCGGGCAGGGTGATCTCCTTGAGGGACGCGCAGTCCCTGAAGCTCCTGTCTCCGATCTCGGTCACAGTGTCCGGTATGAAGACCTCCTTCAGGTTTACGGCTCCGTCCAGGAGTCTGCTCCCCAGCTTCTTCGATCTGCCCACGATCACCGCGCTTTTCAGCTGCTGCGTGATGCCCTTTTCGGTCCACTTGGGCACGTCGTCCTCGGCGTGGGGATAGCGGTCGTAGTCGACGAAGGCCGCGGACCTTGAGATGTACAGCCTGCCGGGGTGGACGTGGTACACGTAGGTCCAGCCTATGCCGGTCCACCAGGAGCCGGCGATCAGGGCGAAGATAACGAGGACGGCGGCGAAGACTTTTAGCCAGGTCTTTAAAAGGCTCTTAAGGCCGGGACCGAGGCGGCTGTCACGGCCGTCTTCAGAGTCTTCGTTCTCATATTTGTAAAAGACTGAGGAGAGCAGTCCCTCGGAATAGTCGTTTCCGTCGGTCTCTCCGAGGCCGCGGGGAGTTGAGATCTCAGGGTTTTCGGGCTCTTCGGCTGTCTTGCCGGCAGCGGTATTGGGAGTCGGTCTTTCATCTGCTGCGCTTTCTGCCTGCTGTCCGAAAGCCTGCGCGCTTTCCGCCTCCTGCAGTCCGGACGCCTCCGTCTCATCCTCCGGCCTGCTCTCAAACGACGCGACCGGAGTCCTGAGCGAGGGGTCCTCGTGCATGCTCTGATCGCAGATCAGTATGTCCTCGTCGCCGTAAGCCCCGCAGTCGAGCCTTGCCAGTTCCCTGCCGGTCCCGCGCTCCAAAAGGACGGCGGTGATGGTCTTGCCTTTTGCGCTGTCCCCGATCTGAAAGCGGTTCCTGATGATGGGGGCGCCGCCGAAGCTGAAGCCGGCCTGAAAACGGGACTTGTCCGCCCCGGAGAGCTTCGCCATGAGGCCGAGCTCGTAGCGCCCCGCCGCCTTGTTGTAGACGGGCTCTTTGGTGATCTCAAGCTTAACGTCGGGAACCTGTGTCACCGCGGCCCTGCCGTTTTCGGAAGTATCCGGGCTTTTCCCGCCGTCCTGCCCGGCCGGGGAGTAGGGGTTCTCCTTCTCGTAATCCCTGAAAGCCTTGGAATTCCGCTCTTCCAGCCGGTGGATCTCCCTCATCTGCACCACCTGGTCGTAGTCGGCCCTTGAGGATGGCAGCTTGCCGTAGGGGGGTATGAGGACCTCGGGCCAGAGGCGGCGGACTATGGTGCTCACGATGAAGAAGGTGTCGGAAAGGGCCCTTTCGGTCTCCTCGGACGAGGGCCTGCCGTCCACGGCAAGATCCACCCTGAGCCTGGCGTCCCCCTTGATGCTGTCCTCGTAATTCTCGTAGAGGGCGCCGTCGGGGTGCTCGAAATTGCGCTTTTTCCTGCGGATGTAGAGTATCTCTTTGAAGGTATCCTCCCTGGGAGGCGCTCCGGCCAGCCTGACGCTGCCCAGGTCCTTTTCGATCTCGATGCAGTTCCTGTAGAAGTCGTTGTCGGCCCGGCCGCGGGTCTTCATCAGGTAATAGATGACCGCGGCTTCGCAGGCGGACCCGGCTTTGGTCAGGCAGCTCTGGGGGGAGCTGAGCTTGTCCATCTCCACGTAAAAGCACATCTGGTGGAGCTCCGCCAGAGTCTTTTCGTACCCGGGATCGTTTATGTCCTTTATGAATTCGAAGTTTATGGTGTAATTCTCGGTCTTCATCTGCCCTCCCCGCGCGCTTAAATCATAGCACAGTTTTGAGCGCCGCGTCGAGGGCGTCGCCGCTTAATCCCAGATATTCGCCGACCGCCTTTTTTATATCCGGCGCGGGGCCCCCGTCCAAAGAGGCGCAGACCATGAGCATGGCCATGCAGCGGTCCTTTTCGGGACCGCAGAGGGCGCAGCAGAGCTTGGCCAGGCAGTAGAGATGGGAGGCGCAGCGGCCCGGGTCCCTGCCGCCCTGAAGATCCGCGAGAAAGCAGAGCAGGCCTCCCGCGATGAGCCTCTTGGCCTCGTCCCTCGAGACCCCGGTCTCACCGGCTGAAAGCCCCGCGTTGATGGCTTCTATGAACATGGGATCCTCCTAAAACGGAACGAAGAGGGACTCGAGCCCGTCGACCATGTCCCTGTAGATGCGGTAGGCCTTTTCGTATTCCCCCGCTTCGATGGCTTCGACAGCCGGCATGATGCCGTTATCGTAGAGGGCGAGCCACGCGGAGCGGGGGACGGGGAGGGAGTTTATCTCATCGACCAGCCGGGGGGCGGCGATGTAGTAGCGCTTTATGTCCTCCGGATGATGGTCTTTGAGCCAGCTGTCGCGGTACTGCCTGAGTGTGGTCAGCTCATAGCAGTCGTCGTCAAAGTCTTCGCTCAGCTTTTCCATGCATGCTGTGGTGAGAAAGCAGCCCGAAGAGGGGGCGGTGCCCATTTTTGCGTATTCCTCCTCTTTGGCCCTGTCGCGTCCCGAGATCAGGGCGAAGGGCCTGTAATCGAGGCTTCTCGCCATGGCGAAGGCGTTTCTTGCGGCGCTGCCGTAGCTTCCGGCCACCGAAGCCCTCTTCATCAGCTCGTGGTATTCGTAGGAATTAAGGTATATGCTGCCGCGGCCGCTTCCGGCCTGGTGGATCTTGTCTATCGCCGATTCGTAAAAGTTCATTTTGTACCTCCTAAAACCTAAGTCCGTATTTGGCGTCGAGATAGAGGAGCTCGTCCCCGAAGCGGAGGAAGAACTCGTCCGCATCAAAGCTCATCTCGGCTTCTTTTGCCAGCGTTTCGCAGAGCCCGATGTCGCTCTCGAGCTCGTCAAAGGTCTCGCTGGCCCCGTAGAGCCTGAGCTTGTAAGCCTCCCGGGCCTGAGCCGTCACCAGCTCGCAGCGAAGGGAGCTGAGCACATTCCTCGCGTGGATCTGGGCCCTGTCCGGACCCTTAAGGGCCCTTGCAGCCTTTGAAAGAAAGCTTCTGGTGGCCGCAGGTCCTGCCTGCCGTTCCGTCCGACTCTCCGCCCTTACCGGCTCCGCTGTCCTTCTGCCGCCGCAGCTTCCCGCCCTTACCGGCTCCGCTGCCCTTCTGCCGCCGCAGCTTCCCGCCCTTACCGGCTCCGCTGACCTTCTGCCGCTGTATATGACGCTTCCGCTTCCGTCTATGTATCTTGCCATTTGGGACCTCCCCGGGCCTTTGCCCTTATCCGTTCTGTATCTTCCAATCAAATGATAGGCCGGCGCAAAACTCTGTACAAGCCGAAAATGAACGAAAAATCTTCACATAATCCCATAAATCAAGGCAATATTGAGCGAACGCTCTTTTCGCGGTATTGCGCGGACGAAAGAAACGCGGTATCATTCGGTAAAACGAAAGGGGAAAGACCATGTTCACCATAAACAAAGAGAAGCGCCAGTACCTGAACCTCAGCGCCTACGCCGACAGCGTCCTGAGAAACGACGGCGAGGTCTACGGCTGGGAAAAGGGCAGCCTCTTGAACCGCGTCATAGAGCGTTTTAAGGACAGGGCCCGCGCCTCGGTGTCACTGAGGCTTGCCGAAAAGGAAAAGGAGCTGGACGAGGGATTCATGAACGCCGACGAAGACTTTCCCATCCCCCTGCCCTACGCCCTGTGGATGAAGGACTTCGTGCTTTCGGAATACGAAAGGGAGCTGGCCGGGGCCCGCGATTACCCCAAAGAGGTCAACGTGGGCTGGGACATAAGGCTCAGCGAAGAAAACGCCGCATATATCTACGGCAAGGAGCCTCCCTGTCCCGAAGAAAAGTACTACAAAAGGGGCGGGGACTACGTCAAGGCCCTGCTCGAGGAGTACTGCCGCCTCTCGCCCCTGGAAAGGGAGGCCGTGCTCTTCAGCAAAGAGATCGCCTTTATCGAGGACGCCGTCGAAAAGCACCTGCTCCTTAAGGTCAGCACAGGGGGAAAGACCTACGAGATCAGGGCCTTCGGGGTGCTTCCCGACTCCCAGTACCGCTATCACTACCTGGTCGGGCTCTCCCGCCCCGCGGGCACCAAAGAGCCCGAAACAGCCGCGTCCTTCAGGCTCAGCCGCATCGATCACCGCCGCAGCAGGACCCTTTCCCCCAACAACAACCGCAGCGGACGGCTGAGAAACAGCGAAAAGAAGCAGCTTACCGGCCTGATCGCCGCCCGCGGGGTCATGTTCCTGCTGGACAGGACGAAGAACGTTTACATCAGGCTCACCGAAGAGGGCAGAAGGATGTACGAAAGGAAGCTCAACCTAAGGCCCGCCCTGAGCGCCCCCGGCCCCTCGTCGGAGTTCGCCGGGCGAAGCGGCGTCTTCCTCTGCAGCGGCAGCCTCAGCCAGATCGAATACTATTTCTTCGACTTCGGGGCCGAGGCCGAGATCTTAAGCCCCAAAGACCTGAGGGACAAATTCGCCGAAAAGTACCGCAGAGCGCTGGAGGCGTATGAGGGGGACGCTCTGGGCGTCACACCCGGCGTCCCGCATAGCGAAAGCGCGGACTATGCCCCGCCGCAAAGCGGGAAAACGCCTTAAGCGAAGGCAAGGCCCTGAGCCTAGGCAGCGGCGGAAAACATGAGAAAACGCTTCGCCCGCTTAAACAAAGCGTTTGTTATATAACATATGTTCTAAATCAAAAGGCCCTTGGAAATCCAAGGGTCTTTCGATCTTCCTTTACTTTTCCGGCTCCACGTAGCCCAGAGCCTTTGAGGCCCTTAAGGCTATGTCCTTCAGGGCTTCGACGTGCTTTTCGGCAGCCTCCTTGCTGAGCCTTGAAGCAGGCCCGCTTATGGAAAGCCCCGCCGCTATCCTGCCGCTGTAGTTCCTGACAGGCACGGCCACGCAGCGCACCCCCGGCTCGCACTCCTCGTTGTCGTAGACGAAGCCGTTCTCCCTGAAGAAGGCGAACTCGCCGAGAAGAGCTTCTTTTGAGGTCACCGTGTTGGGGGTGTAGGGCTTAAGGCCGGTCTCTTTGATGTATGCGTCGAGGGCCGCCGGCTCCAGCTCCGAAAGGAAGAGCTTACCTATGCCGGTCACGTACATGGGAGCGGTCTTTCCTATATGCTGCTGTATGGTCAGGGTCCGGGCGCTGCTGATCACGTTGTCGGTGTAGAGTATCATGCTGCCGTCGGCTACCGCGATGTGGGCCGACTCGCTGAAGAGGGCGCAGGCCTCAGTGGCGAAGGGATGGAGCGCCACGGTCATGTCCTGGCGGCGCTGGACCCGGTCGGCCAGGTAGCAGAGCTTGAGGCTGATCTGGTAGCGCCCGTCGGCCAGCTGCTCCACGTAGCCGCATTTCTGCAGGGAGGTTGTGAAGCGGTAGAGGGTGCTCACGTTCATTCCGAGCTTTCTGGCGAGCTCGCTGAGCTTTGCGGGCTGGGGCTCGAAAGCGAAGGCTTCGAGGACGCCCAGCAGTTTGTCGGCGGTCTGGTTGGACGCCGGTGCGGTCGATCTTGGGGGCATGGTCTTCTCCTTTGGCTGCGGCTCGGCTCCGCGGAGCGCCGCCGCGAAAACTCATTCCGCGGAATACCGTTTCATTATATGAAAAACCTCCGCAGATATCAACCCATAATTAAGACATATTTAGGATAAATAAACGGATCTCCGCTTTTCCCGCGTTTTTCGGCGTTTTTTCCGCGTCCCCCCTGTGAAAAAACATCGTTTCGCGATTGACATATACCCCGTCTCAATATATAATCCCTTTAGATTGTAAAAACCCTTTTCAAATATTGAAATTCAGGAGGCACACTAATGAATAAGGATTCCAACGTTCTGGTTATGATCCCGGGCCCGACTCCCGTAGTCGACTCCATCAGAGCCGAGATGGCAAGACCCATCCAGGCTTTCGGAGATCCCCGCTTCGTCGCTGATTACAGAAAGCTCATCGACGACCTGGGCGCCATGATGCACTGCAACGGACAGGCCTTCCCCCTGGCGGGGACCGGCACCCTGGCCATGGAGATGGCCATCGCCAACAACACCAAGAAGGGCGACAACGTGCTGCTGGTCAGCAACGGCTTCTTCGGCGACAGATTCATCGACATCTGCACCAGGAAGGGCCTCAACGTTGACGTCATATCCGCCGAGTGGGGCGATTTCGTCACTCCCGAGCAGATCGACGCCAAGCTGGCTCAGAAGGACTACGCCCTGATGACCGTCACCCACGTCGACACCTCCACCGCCGTCGTAGCCCCCATCGAGGCTATAGGCAAGGTCGTCGCCAAGTACCCCAACACCATCTACGTCGTGGACGGCGTAGCCGCCGAGGCTGCCGAGTACTCCAACATGGAGACCATGAACATCGACGTTCTCTTCACCGCTTCCCAGAAGGCCTTCGGCGTCTGCTCCGGCATGTTCATCGTCTGGGCCAGCCAGAAGTCCCTGGAGCGCAGAAAGAGCCTGGGAACCATCCCCGAGTACTACATCGACTACGAGAAGTGGCTCCCCATCATGCAGGACACCAGCAAGTACTTCGCCACCCCCGCCGTCAACCTGGTATGGGCCATGAACGAGTCCGTCAGGATCATCAACGAGGAAGGCTACGAAGCCCGCTGCGCTCGCCACACCAAGAACGCCCGGGCCATGGCCAAGGCCTTTGAAGCCCTCGGTTTCAAGTATCTTGCCAAGGAAGGCTGCAGAGCCAACACCCTCAGCGTTCTCATCTACCCCGAAGGCGTAAACGACGCCAAGTTCAGGAACGCCATGCTCGAGAACGGCGTGGTCGTCGCCGGATCCCTCGCCGCCTATGCCGGCAAGTCCTTCAGAATGGGCCACATGGGCAACGCCACCGAGAACGACATGATCACCGCTCTCTCCGCTGTTGAGAGATCCCTCATGGAGTGCGGAGTCCAGGTCGAGCTGGGCAAGGGCGTAGGAACCTACCTGGCCGAGATGGCAAAGTAGTCTGATCCCCCTCAGACTCCGGGCCGAAGCTGGGCCTTAAGGCCAGGCCCGAACAAATGACCGATAACAAAAGACGCGGAGCCGTTAAGCTCCGCGTCTTTTTCTGTCGGTATCAATGCTATCATGGCCTTTTTCTGCCGGCGTCAATGCTCTTAATGCTTTTTTCTGCCGGCGTCAGCGCTCTCAGGGTGCTTTTCAGCCGGCGTCAGCGCTCTTAGGGTGCTTTTCAGCCGGCGTCAGCGCTCTTATGGTCCTTTTCTGCGGGTATCAATGCTTTCAGGACTGTTTGCAGCAGCTGCCCGGACCTTGATATTTCAACGCTTTATGTCTTTCGGGCCCTGCCGCGCCTTACTTCCTCTTTGGGATCACCGGCTCGCAGACTCCCTCATAGCCCGCCAGCTCGAGGAGCAGCAGGAAAGCCCTCTGGGGCCCCTTGTAGGCCCCTTCGGGGAAGAAGCGCTCGGTCACAGCGTGGCCGTCGATCTGCTTTCCGCCTCTGCCGATGGCGAGGGCCGGGACGCCCAGGCTCAGGGGGATGTTGGCGTCGGTGCTGCCGGCTCCCAGCCTGGTCTCAAAGCCTATCCAGTCGTTGGCGGCTCTGGCGGCCAGGACTATGGGCGCGTCGTCGGGCTGGCTGCCGCCGGGACGGTCGCTTAAGATCTCCTTTTCGACGCTGAGGGTCTCGGTGGGATGTTTCCAGCGGGCCAGCTCTTCATCAATGCCTTCCTTTACGGCGGCTTCCACCTTGGCGTAGACCCCGGCGAGGGCCGCGTCGTCGGTGGAGCGCATGTCTATCAGCATGACCGACTGTGACGGTATGGCGTTGACGGAGACTCCGCCGTTCACGACGCCCACGTTGAATATGGTCCTGGGGTCTTCGGGCACCTGTATCTCCGCGATCTTCGCGATGGCCCTGCCCATGGCGTTGTTGCAGTTGGGTATGCCGAAGGCTCCCAGGGCGTGGCCGCCCCTGCCTCTGAAGGTGTATTTGATCTTGTGGCCGGCGACGGCTGTCCTTGTGACCCCTCCGGGGCTGGTCCCGTCGATGGAGACCAGGGCGTCGATCTCGTCTCCGTGGTCTTTAAAGAGGTTTCTGGTGCCGCGCAGGTCTCCCACGCTCTCTTCGCCCACGTTGCCGACGAACCAGATGTCGCCCGCTGTCCTTACCCCGCAGGACTTCATGGCCTTGGCGATAGCCAGGACCTCGACCATGCCGCGGGTGTCGTCGCAGATGCCGGGCGCCCAGATCCATCCGTCTTCCTTTATTGTCGGGGTGCAGTCGACCTCAAAGCCGAAGACCGTGTCCATGTGGCCCGACAGGACTACGGTGGGGCCGTTTCCGGTGCCTTTCAGCAGGCCTATCACGTTGTTCACGCCGTCCATATGCACCTCGTCCAGGCCGACGGCGCTCATCATCTCGAAGAAGCGGGCTGCCCTTGCTTCCTCATGGTTTGAGGGGGATTTGATTGCGACCAGCTCCAGCTGCTCCGCCAGGGTGTCCTTGTCGTGGTCCTTTATGTGGGCAAGGACCCCTTTGATCTCGTCAAGAGAGACCAGTTTTTCCACAGTCTCGGCGTATTCCTTCATATATGCTCCTTTCGCTCATGTCCCGCGCTTTTGCGGGACCCGTTTTTCTTTATTTTAACATAAGACCCCGTCCCTTGAAAAGCCGCGGCCTCTCAAACGTCCTTGCGGACGGGCCTTCCCGGGTCTAAAATGAAGAAAAAAGGAGGAGAACGCCATGGATATCTTTGCCCCCCGCAGCATGAGCGCCAAAAGGACAGGGGCGCTTCAGGACATACTTAAGAAAAACCAAATAGGCTGCGCGGTCTACGCGACCGGCGCCGCCTTTGTCTACCTGCTTGACATACCCGGCTTCTGGTTTCAGAGATACAGCGTCACCATGGGACCCGATTCCGACTTCGGGATCCCCAGCCTCACCAGGCCCGAGACCATAGTCCTCATCCCCGCCGAAGGGGAACCGGCCGTCTTTTCCATACCCTTAAGGGCGAAAGACCTTGAAAAAGAGGGGATAGAGCCCATAGTCTGCTTTGCCGACTACTTTTCCAACCACATGGAGCCCTTCATTCACGGAGGCCGCGTCGCCCTGGGCCATTCCTGCAGGAAGGCCCTCGAAAACATAGTGAGGGAAGCAGACCAGTACCACGGGACCGGGCTTGAGTTCACCGACGGAGAAAAGTTCGTCGACGGCCTGCGCATGATAAAGGACGAAAAGGAGATAGGCCTGCTGTCGAAAGTCGCTGCCTTTACCGACAGTGTGATGGAGGCCGTAGTCCCCATGCTTAAGCCCGGGGTCACACCCTTCAAGGTGGAGGAGGAGATACAGCGCCTCGCCATGGAGGGCGGAGCCTCGGACATCTCTTTCGCGGGGAACTGCATCTGCGTTGAAAAGGGCCATCCCACTGCGTATGACCCCTACATCTTTCCCAAGGACAGGCCCATGAGGCCGGGCACCGGCATAGCCTTCGACATGGGTTTCGTCATCGGAGGCTACTGCTCCGACTACGGCAGGACCTTCTTCCTGGGAGAGCCCTCAAAAGAAGCCCGCGAGAGCTACGCGGCCCTTCAGGAGGCCCAGCTCTACTGCATAGAGCGCATAGTTCCCGGCAGGACCAAGGTCACCGAGGTCTCGGATCTCATATACGAAGGCCTTGAGCGGTTCGGAAGGGGACACCAGCTTAGGAACCACGCCGACGGCACCCAGGGCCACCAGATAGGCCTTGAGGTCCACGAGACCCCCTGGCTCAAGAGGAACAGTCCCGATATCGCTTTTCAGCCGGGCATGGTCTTCGCCCTTGAGCCCAAGATCTTCATCCCAAATGAGGTCTACATGAGGGTCGAGGATATGGTCCTGGTCACCGAAAGCGGGGCAAAGTCCCTGACCGTGTTCGACAGGAAGAAGTTCGGGCTGTAATCGCATGGCCGTATGACAGGACAGGCCGCGGAAGGCGGCGGACCCTGCCGGCATCTTGCGTGCCGGGCGCGGAAGTATTATAATGATTCGGTATTGCTCGGCGCCATGTCCTGCGGGACAGCGGGCGCGCCGTATAGTTTTCGAAGTATCAAAAGGAATCGCGAAATGATGAAAAAGCTTTTAGTATTTACCGCTGCGCTGGCGATGCTGCTGTCCCTTGCGGCTCCAGCCTTTGCGGCCGGCGGCTACACCGACGTTCCCGATAACGCCTGGTACGCGGGCGCGGTACAGTCTCTTAAGGATCAGGGCCTCATGGAGGGCATGGGAGACGGCCGCTTCGCTCCGGGCAACGCCTTTACAAGGGCCCAGCTGGCCATGGTGCTCTACCGCATGGCGGGCTGCCCCGCGGTCAGCGGCGACGACGAGTTCACCGACACCTACGCGGGAGCCTGGTATTCCGACGCCATAGTCTGGGCGTCGCAGAACCGCGTCGTGGAGGGCTACGGCAACGGCCTGTACGGGCCCAACAACCCCGTTACCCAGGAGCAGGTCGCAGTGATGCTCTGGAGAAGCGCGGGCTCGACCTATATGGGCAATGAATACGCCCTCGATAACGGTGAAGAGAACGTCGCCAGCAGCTGGGCGGCGGACGGCGTGCGCTGGGCAAGGGTAATGGGCCTTTTCAGCGCCGCTGTCGAATTCTCGCCCAAAAAGAACGCCAGCAGAGCCCAGGTCGCCGACATGCTGGACCGCTACATGAAGCTTCCCAGAAACTCTGACGGCTCGGTCATGATACCCGCCCCTGCGTCCAAGGGCCCCAAAGCCGCGGTCGTGTATTTCTCATGCACGGGTACCACAGAGAAGATCGCCCTTGATATCGCCGAATCCCTCGGTATCGAAGCCAAAGCGATAAAGGCGAAGGTACCCTACACCGAGGACGACCTCAACTGGAACAGCGATTCCAGCCGCAGCAGCATTGAGCAGAACGATCCTTCGGCCCGTCCCGAAATGGAAAGCCTTATAGCGGGACTCGAAGACTGCGACATAGTCTTCCTCGGCTATCCCATCTGGCACGGCCAGGCTCCGAAGATCATGTATACCTTCGTTGAGAGCTGCGACCTTTCGGGCAAGACCGTAGTGCCCTTCTGCACCTCCGGAAACAGCCCCATAGGCTCCAGCGCGACCAATCTCAGCGCTTCGGCACCCGGCGCCAAGTGGCTCACCGGACGCCGCTTCGGCTCCGGCTCGCTGCATCAGACCGTCACCGACTGGGTCAACAGCCTGGGCTTGGGTCTCGAAGCGAAATAGAACGCCGGATATCATCGCGCAAAAAGCGCCGGGGCATACCCGGCGTTTTTTCATAAAGGACCCCGTACGGTCCGAATTTCAGCTAATCTTATGAAACTCAGCTTCAGGAAAAAACTCGGATACTCCATGGGCGGGATCAGCGACGCGGCCAACTTCTCGCTGGTCGGCAACTACCTGCTCTTTTTCCTCACGGGCCTTGCCGGAGTGAGGCCCGCCGTCGCGGGAACCATCACCGGGCTGGGCACCATGATCAGCGCCCTCTGGGGGCCCGTCGTCGGCTACCTCTCGGACCACGCCAGGACCAAGCTGGGAAAGCGCAGGCTCTTCCTGCTTTTGGCCATGGCCCCGTACTTTGCCGCCGTCGTGCTATGCTTTACCGTCATAAAAGGCAGCGAAGCCCTGAAGGCATTGTATTACGGCCTTCTGGTCATAGTCTTCTGGTCGTCCTTTTCGACCTTCTACAGTCCCTGGCTCGCCCTGGGGGCCGCCTACACCACCGACTACAACGGCCGCCTGGAGCTGAGGCAGACCACCTACAGCGTGACCCAGCTGGGCGTCGTCCTGGGAGGCTCCCTCCCGCCCCTGGCGGTCCAGAAGATGCAGGGCTCTGGGCTTTCCGAAGAGAGGTCCTGGCAGCTGATGGCCGTATTCATAGGCCTCTGCGGCTTCCTTTCCCTTGCCGTGACCTTCGTGAGCTCAAGGGACAAGGATCCCTCCACCGAAAACGCCCCGAAGCGGAAGCTTTCGGTGAGAGAACTGGCGAAGGACTACGTCCAGGTCCTCTGCCTTAAGCCCATGCTCTTCATCGCGGCCAGCTGTCTTTGTTTCATAACCGCCCAGGGAATAGTCAGCGCAGCCAGGATATATTACATGAATTACAATCTGCAGTTGGCCCCGGGGCTCAAGAGCTTCATACCCTTCATAGGATCGGTCTCCTGCGTCTTCATGACCATGCCCATAACGGCCCTCAGCAAAAAGAGGGATAAGAAGGACGCGATCGTGCTCTTCGAGCTCTTGTGTGCGGCCGGCTTCGTACTGCTCTATTTCTTCGGAGGCGACAGCTTTTTCACGGTGCTGGCTCTGACCGTGGTCTATTCGGCGGGATCCACCGCCTTCTGGCAGCTGACGCCCAACATGGACTACGACATCTGCGAATACGACGACCTTGTCCACGGAAAGCGCCGCGAAGGGGTCGTGTCTTCGCTGCAGAACTCCCTTGAGATGGTCTGTTCGGGCCTGGCTTCGATGGTCCTGGGCTGGCTGCTGCAGCTTTCGGGCTTCATCGAGGGAGCGGAGATCCAAAGCGCGCGGGCTCTTGCCGGCATAAGGCTTTCCCTCATGCTTATACCCGCCGCTTTCCTGGTGGGCTGCAGCCTGGTCATGAGGGGCTATCCCCTGGACAGGGAGAGCTTCGCCGGGGTATTAAAAGAGCTGGAGGAGAGAAAGAAACGGCAGGGCCGGGATATCTGACCGAAAGCCCGGCAGAACGAGCCCTGAAACCCAATAAAAACAGCGCTTCATCGCCGGAATACGATGAAGCGCTTTCTGTTATATAACAAAGGTTACTTAAAGACCTCGTCCATTCTGTAGGCGTTGGTGTAGGCCTTGTTGCCGTTCATGCCGGTGACCACCAGCCTGAACCATTTTCCGGGGGTCGGCGGCGTGAATTCGCCCTTCTCTATAGTAGTGCCTATGGGTCCCGTCGCCCTTCTGTAGGGCTTGACATTGCTGATGTACTGTATGTTGGACGCGGGGCTGGTCTCTATGTGTATCACCCCGTCCTCGGTCCACAGGGCCTTTATCTCGGGAGGTTCTCCGGCTCCCGGGTTCACCTGGGCCGCGGAGTAGAACCGTCCTTTTTCGAGGCTGTCGATCAGGTTTTCATAGGACAGGGACTCGGCCCCCATCATGGTATAGCAGCCGTAGGAGTCGCTCCTTTCGTGGCCGTCCTCCATGCGGTTGTGGTTGTCGTCGGCGGCTATGCAGAGGACCTGCCTTCCCAGCCTGAGAAAGTCGTTGTATACCCTGCCGTTGTCCTCTTCGTAGCCGGTGTTTAAGGCATTGAAATTGCTGATCTCGATGGCGTCGAAGCCCTTGTAGCGGGAGTACTGTGGCCAGGTCTCGATGGACCAGCTGGGATGGTCGTAGGTGACGAAGAAGCCCAGCTTTTTCGCAGCCTCTATGTCGGCGTTTATGTAGTCGGGAAGGTAGGGCCTGTAGGGGGGAAGCACGGTATATAGTCCTCCTCCCTTGGTCAGCTTTTCTTCTCCCTCTCCCAGGCGCAGCTTGAAGAGGTCGGGCTCGGGATCCGACCAGCCCAGGCCGCAATTTTTGGGGTCTTTGGCTATGAAATTGAGGTGGCAGGTCATGCCCTTCCATATGGTCAGCATGTATTCCAGCTCAAAGCCGTTGAGGGCGACGAAGTTCTCGTCGGTGAGGGCACTTTGGTCGACGAACTTGTCGTGGTCGGTGAAGGCGACGGCGCTGTAGCCCCTCGCCATGTAGCACGCCTTGATCTCTTCGGGGGTCCTGGACCCGTCGGAGACTGTGGTGTGGCAGTGGAGATTCGCCTTGTAGTAATTGAGTTCGGGAGAGAGCAGGTAGTTTCTCATAGCTTTATACCTCGCGATTTCAGTAATTTCGGGACGGGAGTGATCCCGACCAAATCTATTATATCACGAAAGGCGGGGGAGGGGAAATCCCCTTCCGGTCCCGGGCACCGCCATTTATTCTTTGACCTTCACAGCCGCTTAAGATATAATATAGTGTCAGTTTTTGCGTGCGGATGAACTGCACTGAAAGCTCCGCGCTTAAGACCCCGCGGAAGACCCGCGCAAGGAGAAACAAATGCCGGACGCCGTAAGCGCCAGAGAAAACAATAAAGTTTCGATGCAGAATACAAATACCGAAGAAAAGGCCGCGAAAAACACGGCGGCCGAAGCTCCCAAAGCTTCAAATTCCAAAGGATCCGAACCCTACGCTGCCCTGAACGGAGCATTAAACGAAACGGGAAGGCTGCTGGGCCTTTTCCCCGCGGTGGTGTTTTCCGCTGTGGTCATACTTCTGGTCAGGACCTATTCCTACACCCGCCCCGTCGGCCGCTACTTCTGGAGCCCCGCTTCAGACGATACCCTGCTCTACGACAGCTTCAGCTACTTCAAGATGCTGATCATCTGCCTCTGCGCCGTCATCGCGGTGGTCGTCCTGCTGCTCAAGCGCTTCGCCTTCGGCGGGATAAAGATGCATAAGTCGCCCTTCTACGCCATCGTCGGAGCCTACGCCCTGACCGTTGCCCTCTCCTATCTGCTTTCCGACGACAAGGCTCTGTCGCTGCTGGGATCCATGGACCGCTGGGAGGGCACCGTCCCCATATTCTGCTACCTCATAATGCTGGTCTTCATTACCGTAATGGTAAAAAGCGAAAAAGACCTTAAGACAATGCTCTGGCCCCTGGGCCTTTCCATGGCTCTCGAGGGCTATATAGGCATACGCCAGGCCGCGAAAAACGACATCTTCAGGACCGTCTTCGGCCAGAAACTCATCACCCCCCTCGTAGACTACGGCAACGGAGTCACCAGCTGGACCCTCATCGACAAGCTGGCCATAGAAGGCGACTCCATGTACAGCTTCAAGTTCAATTGGGGAGAGGTCTATCAGACCGTATACAACACCAACTACGTTCCTTTCTACATCTGTCTCATACTCCCCCTCTTCGCCATGATCTTCGTAATGGCCTTCGGAAAGGGCGAAAAGAAGGCGGGCAGGATGATCGCGGGCCTTCTGGCTCTGGCGGTCTTCGCCGCCCAGCTCTACTCCTTCTTCGGAGCGAGGGCAGCCTCCGGCTACTTCGGCCTTGTCGCCATCTTCGTCCTCGGCCTCATAGTCTTCAGAAAGAAGCTGGTCAAGTGGATAATACCCCTGCTCATAATCGCTCTGGTCTCGGGCGGCGTCATGTACCAGCTCAGAGACAAGTGGTTCAAGGAGGTCAAAGCGATGCTGATGAGCTCCGCCGAGGCCGTTGAAATGCTGACAGGCACTGTCAGCGCAGCCGGCGAGGCTCCTCAAACCGAGGGTGCGCCGGTGTTTGAGAACGAGCCCAACTCAAAGTACATCGATATGAACCGCATTGTGACCGGCGAGAACTACTTCACCATGAGGTTCGGGGAGAACACCCTGGCAGCCCTGCTGGACGGCGGCGGCCTGTCCTTCTGCGACAGCGACGGCAACCCCCTG
>JAFRWQ010000136.1 GCA_017437925.1 Bacillota bacterium | reverse complement strand
GCCCCTCCGGCCTCGTCCTTGTCGCAGAAATCGAGCCTTCCCGGCTTTTCCCTGAAGTTGGCCACGTGGACGGCGTGGGAGACCAGCTCCTGCACGCCCTGGTTCTTCATGGCCGAGATGGGGACGACGGGTATGCCTAGCATGCTCTCCATCAGGTTCACGTCCACCGAGCCCCCGTTGCCCTTCAGCTCATCCATCATATTGAGGGCAAGGACCATTGGGACGTCCAGCTCCATCAGCTGCATGGTAAGATAGAGCCCCCTGCCTATGCTGGTGGCGTCGACTATGTCGATTATGCCGTTGGGCTTTTCGTCGAGAATGAACTGCCTTGAGACCAGCTCTTCGCTGGTGTAGGGCGAAAGCGAATAAATGCCCGGAAGGTCGGTGATCAGGGTGTTGTCGTAACCTTTGATCGGACCGCTCTTGCGGTCCACGGTGACCCCGGGGAAGTTGCCCACGTGCTGGTTTGAACCGGTCAGCTGGTTGAAAAGAGTGGTCTTGCCGCTGTTCTGGTTTCCTGCCAGGGCGAAGCTTATGACGGTCCCCTTGGGAAGAGGGTCCTCGTCTTCTTTAACGTGGTATTTGCCCATCTCGCCCAGACCCGGGTGCTCTATGGCGGAAGCCCTGGCCTTTGACGCGCCTGAAGAGGAGGATCCCAGCTGTTCGACTTCGATCTTTGCCGCGTCGTCCAGCCTTAAGGTCAGCTGGTAGCCGTGGATGCGAACTTCGATGGGGTCCCCCATGGGGGCGGATTTTATCAGCGTCAGCTCTGCACCCGGGATAACTCCCATGTCGAGAAAGTGCTGGCGCAAAGCTCCCTCTCCCCCTACCCGCACTATGCGGGCGGAGGAGCCGAAAGCCATGTCTTTGAGTGTCATTATTGCCCTCTCCTTAGAGTTTCAGTCCTCTTATTTCTTAAGCAGGTCTCTGATCTCGGTGAGCAGGACTATGTCCTCTGCCGGCTTGGGAGGCTCGGCGGGCTTGGCCTCTTCCTTCTTCTTGGCCTTGTTGAGGGCCTTGATGACAATGAAGAGCACAAGGGCCACCAGGAGGAAGTTGATGATCGCCTGGATGAAATTGCCGTAGCAGAGCTCAACGGGCTCGGCGCCGTTGACGGCGGGAACGGTCGCCTTGAGCTCGGCGAAGTTTACGCCCCCGATGATCATTCCGATGAGGGGCATGATCACGTCGTTTACTAAAGAAGTGATGATGGCCGTGAAGGCTCCGCCTATGACGACGCCGACGGCCATATCCACCACGTTGCCGCGGGAGATGAATGCCTTGAATTCCTTGGCGAATTTGCTTTCTTTCATGATAGATCCCTCCGATGAGACTTCCGCCCCAAAGGGCGGCACCTGCCGTTAGTTTTGCCTAACAGAATGTTAGTTTAGACTAACGGCCTAAATTTGTCAACAATTCCGCTCCTTTTGCAAGCGGTCTGGAGATATGGTATAATTACACTCACAAAGAATTATACACCACTTTTCTTTTACAGAGTCGATTTTTCATCGCAGCGAGGTTAAAAATGGCCGCCAGGAAAGTTCTGCTCATAGTAAATCCGGTATCTGGGACCTTGGGCTCCAAGGACGCCCTCTTCAGCGCCCTCAAGGTCTTCTGCGCTAAGGGCTGGGAGGTCACCACCGCCCTCACCCAGTTCAGGGCCCACGCCTCAATACTGGCAAAGCACGCGGCGGAGCGGTGCTTTGATGCCGTGGTCTGCCTGGG
>JAFRWQ010000135.1 GCA_017437925.1 Bacillota bacterium | reverse complement strand
AGCTCCTTGTCGCAGAAGGCGATCTCTTCTTCCAGCTGGCCCAGCCCCTTTGGGGGAAGGGTGAACTCGGTCGCGGAATATCCGGCGGGCAGATCTCCTATGACAGCGATGGTGTCCATCTTTTCGACCGAAGCGAGCTTTATATATTTAATGCTCTCGTCGGCGGCAAGCTCTGCCAGGGTCTTCTTATCGAGCCTGTAAAAGCGCAGAGGCACGCCCTCGCTCCTTAAGATCCTTATCTCTTTCGGATCGAAGTCTCCCCATTCGCGGAGCTTGTCCGCGGCGGTGATCGCGGCGGAGCGCCTTGCGGAGAGATCCTTGCGCCTGTCCATGGCGCCTTTGACCACGTTGTATACCGCTTCGAAGCGGTCATCCGGCAGGACCTTATCCTCTTCCGCTTTATCCTCCGGGGCGTAGTCCTTTAAGAAGAGAGCGGTCTTTGAAAGATCGCTGAACCTGTCGGTCAGGACTCTGTCGGCGCTGGCCTTTTCGGCGAAGTGGACTATTCCCAGCTTTCTCAGCTCGGCAAGGAGGTCTTCCTTATGGGCGGCCGTCGAGACGACCTGAACGACTTTCATTTTTTCGATCATCGTCCGCCCTCCTGAAGCTTCTTCTTCGCTATCTTGCCGCGCACCACAGCCGAGGTCTGCTGATCGCCCAGGTATATCCCGATGACGCGGATGTTCTCCTTGGTCTCGGGGATCTTGACCTTTTCAAAGAGGTTTACTCTCTGGGCCGTCGACCTGAGCTCCCGCTCCAGCACCTCGACCTCCTCGCGGAGAGTCTTGGCCAGGGCGTCAAGCCTCGCTATGTCTCTCAGCTTTATCACGGCGGTGTCGACCCAAAGGGGGTAATCGGCCACGTCGTAGATTATTTCCCTGAAGGTGAGCTCTTTAAAGACCTTGACCTTTATGCCCGCGATATTGTCCTCTTCGCAGACTATGCTGTCGGGACGCACCAGGTTCTGCAGCTGCATGTCCTCGGGGAAAAGCTTGTTTTCCGCGAAGACGGCGACCCATTCGTTGAGGTTGCCTATGGCCTCGTCCCTCTCTCTTTCGATCTTTTCGAGCTTGGCCTGGACCTGCATGACGACGGACTGCAGCTGCTGCTTCTTCAGCTGGAGCGTAGGCAGATAACGCTGGAACTGTTTGAGCCGGTCTTTTTGGACCTTCAGTTCGTTTTTCGTTAATTTAACAGCCATTGGAACTCCTTAAAGCAGAGCGTCTTTCTTGGGCCATCTTTCCTGGATAAGGTTGGTCCTCAGACCCGTCTCGTTGGGTTCGAAGCACTCGGCCAGTATCTCCCAGCCCAGATCGAGGGCGTCCTCGAGCGGGATGTTCACGCTCAGGTCCATCAGCTTCGACTCGAAGAGACCGCCGTATTTCAGCAGCTTCTCGTCCCACTCGGTCATAAGGAAGCCCATCGACTTCTTCTCAAGGCTTTCTTTATAGGCCGCGTAGAGCCTTATCATACCGTCCATGAGGGCGCGGTGATCGTCGCGGGTCTTGCCGTTGACGTTCTGCTTAAGACGGGACAGGGAGCCGAAGGGCTCGATGTGGCCGTTCTTGAGGTAGTACTGGCCCTCGGTGATATATCCGGTGTTGTCCGGGACGGGGTGGGTGACGTCGTCTCCGGGCATCGTAGTTACTCCGAGTATGGTTATGGAACCGGTGCCTTCGAAGTCTACGGCCTTCTCGTATCTGGAGGCGAGGCAGCTGTAAAGGTCTCCGGGATAACCGCGGTTGGAGGGCACCTGCTCCATCGTGATCGCCATTTCCTTCTGGGCGTCGGCGAAGTTGGTCATGTCGGTAAGGAGCACCAGCACCTTCTTTCCGTCCAAAGCGAACTGCTCGGCTACGGCAAGGGAGAGGTCGGGGACCAGGGTGCACTCGACTATAGGGTCGGAGGCGGTGTGGACGAACATTACCGTGCGGCTCATGGCTCCGCCCTTCTCAAGGGTGTTCCTGAAGAAGAGGTAATCGTCGTATTTAAGACCCATGCCTCCCAGTATGATGACGTCGACCTCGGCCTGCATCGCTATGCGGGCGAGAAGCTGGTTGTAGGGT
>JAFRWQ010000134.1 GCA_017437925.1 Bacillota bacterium | reverse complement strand
TAGGAAGCATAATAAGCGCGCACTGAGCGCCGGGCTGCGGGCCCGAAGCATAAAGGAGGAATATGAGACCGCTCATACTGATCTCGCCCGACGAAAGGCCTTCCTCTGACGGCAGGCCTTACTATTTTCTGAAAAGAAGCTACGGTCTCGCGGTGCTCGCCGCGGGAGGGGCGCCGGTGATGGCTGCCGATCCCGGCTGCTTTGCCGAATACGCCAGCCTATTCGCCGGGCTGGTCCTCACCGACGGGACTCTTTACATAAGCCCGGGAAGATACTCGGGAGCCGTCGATAAGTCAACCGGCCACACTCCCTTCGACCTTCCGGTATCCGCCGCGAGGGATTCGCGGGAGCTCTGTCTGTGCCGGGCCTTTCTCGACGCGGGAAAGCCCGTGCTCGGCATCGGCAGGGGCATGAACGTTATAAACGTCGCCCTCGGCGGGACCCTTAAGGCGCGCGTAAAGGGAAGCGGAAAGCCATCGGCGTATCCCCAAGGCCTGTCGAAGATAAGCAGCCTTGAAGGCAGCGCCTTAAGGAACCTTAAAGGGGAGAGCTTCGAAGCTCTCTGCTGCTCTCTTCAGGGGCCTGACAGGCTCGGAGAGGGGCTCGCCGCTGCTGCCGTCGACGAAGATGGGATGGTCGCGGCCTTCGGGCACGAAAGCCTTCCGGTCATGGGGCTGCTGTGGCACCCCGAGCCCCTGGAAGATGACTTGAGGCTGTATAATGAGAACAAAGACAAGGACAGCCCCTTCGAACCTTCTGAAGAAGAGAAGAAAGCAATGCGCGCGAGGGCGGTGACCAAGGAGCCCGATCCGGCGCTTCCCGGCGACAGGGAGGCTCTGCCGAAGGAGGCCGATCCCCTGTTAAAGAGATTCGTCTCCCTTTGCGAAGGAGGTGAGAGCCTTGGGAAATAAGCCTGTCATACTCATCGCCTGGGGATCCTGTCTTGACGACCAGTTCTATTCCCACGGCATGATGCTGCTGAGATCCTATGAACTGGCGGTTGCCGCCGCGGGAGGCGTCCCCCTGATCCCTCTGGACAGCGCATGCGCTGAAGAATATATTTCCCTCGCCGACGGCCTGATACTGCCCGGAGCCCAAAGAGAGCTGGTAAAGCCCGGAACGTCTCAGGAGATCAGAAGGGTATCCTCAAACAGAAGGGAACTGTTCCACGGAGAGCTTTTCAAGGCCTTTTTCGAGGCGGAAAAGCCGGTCATGGGCATATGCGAGGGCAGCCAGAAGATAAACTGCTGCCTCGGCGGCACCCTCGACGTGGATCTTGAAAAGAGCTGCGGCGTCACCCACTGGAACAGCGCCCACAGCATAAGCTGCAGCAAAGGCTCGGTCATAGAGAGCCTTTGGGGAAGCGAAGCCTTCGTCAACAGTTTTCATAATTTTGCCATAGATAAGCCGGGAGACGGGCTGGTCATAACCGCCGTCTCTCCCCAGGGCAACGCGGAGGCCTTCGAGCACGAGAGCAGACCCATATTCGGTTACCAGTTCCACCCCGAGCGCATGAGGGGGGACGAGAAGCTGCCCTGCGACGGCGCGGACGGCGATATAATATTCAGACACTTTATAGGCATCTGTTCGGAAAGGAAAGGCTAAGCAATGGAAAAAGCGGGTTTCATAGGCCTGGGCATCATGGGAAAGCCCATGGCAAAGCATCTGGTTTCTGCGGGTGTCGATCTCACTGTCAACGACCTCAATGAAGAGGCGGTCGCAGAGCTTGTTTCATGCGGGGCCAAGGCCGCAAGCCTTAAGGAGATAGGGGAGAAATGCGACGTCATCTTCCTCTGCCTTCCCAGCGGGGCCATATCAAAGCAGGTCCTCTTCGGAGAAAACGGGGTCGCCTCGGGCCTCACCCCGGGCAAACTGGTCTGCGATCACAGCTCCGTGACCCCCGACGAGAGCATATATTGCCATGACGGGCTGGAAAAGATAGGGGCCGGCTTCATGGACGCCCCTATTTCGGGAGGAGAGCCCGGCGCCGAAGCGGCGAGCCTCGCGATCATGTGCGGAGGTTCCGAAGAAGATTTCAGGCGCCTGCTTCCCTTCTTTGAGATCATAGGAAAGAGCGCGGTCCTCATAGGAGGGCCCGGTTCCGGCTCCGTCACCAAGCTGGCCAACCAGATCATAGTCAACATGAATATTGCCGCCGTCAGCGAAGCCCTGGTCCTGGCCGAAAAGTGCGGCGCCGACCCGGAAAAGGTCTACAGGGCCATACGGGGAGGACTGGCAGGCTCCGCCGTCCTCGACGCCAAGGCTCCCATGATGTACGAGCGCAATTTCAAGGCCGGAGGCAAGATCTCCATCAACCACAAGGACCTTAAGAACGTCATGAACACCGCCATCGCCAACTCGGTGCC
>JAFRWQ010000133.1 GCA_017437925.1 Bacillota bacterium | reverse complement strand
GCCCTTGAAGCCGAAGAAATCAACGTCCGCGGAGGTCGCGTGGACCAGGACGGCGATATCGACGCCGTCGAAGTAGCCCCTGTAGATGAACTCTGTCTTGCCTCCGTTGTACTTGATGACGCCCTTTCTTCGCAGCTCCTCCCTGAACTCCAGCTGTATCATCTCTTCTGCCGGGACCGCCATGAGCCTTATCCTGCCCGAAAGCCCGTCCAGGGCGCCTGGCTGTTTAAGGGCGGCCGCGACTCCCAGAAGAGCCGCTGTCTGGCCGTTGTGGCCGCAGCTGTGGGCCATGCCGTTTACTGACTCGGGGTGGTTCGCAATATCGAGGGCGTCCAGCTCTCCCATTATGCAGAAACACGGGCCCGGCCTTCCGGTGTCGATGTCGGCGTAAAAGCCGGGGATCTTTCCGTGATCGGGGTCCCTGTCAGCCCTCACCGGCTCATAGCCCAGGGCTTCGAACTTCTCAAGAAGATAGCCCGAGGTCTGCCACTCGGTGTAGCCCACCTCGGGATGCTTCCATATCCAGCGCTCCGCGTCCAGTATCAGCTGCTTTACGCTGTCAACGTTTTTGACTATAAGTTTTTCTCTTTCGGTCATACCGGCCCTCTCCCTTCGCAGTTTTTGTTTGACATGAAACTCATACCTGTATAAAATCTGATTTGATGCGTATCATTTTACAAGAAGGGTAAGACAATGACATTAAAGCAGCTGCAGTACTTCATAGCCCTCTCAAAGACCTGCCACTTCACGTCCACCGCCGACCAGCTATACATAAGCCAGTCTTCATTAAGCTACGCCATCTCGACTCTTGAGAACGAGCTGGACGTCAAGCTCTTCGACAGGAACGGCGGCACCATAACCCTTTCCAAGTATGGCAAGGCCTACGCAGCCAGCGTAGAGACCATACTGAAGGAGCTGGAGGACGCCAACACCAACGTGAGGAGCCTCTACCAGGCCGATCTGGGAAAGGTCAACGTGGGCCTCTTCCCCAGCCTTTACAAGGAATTCATGTACGCCGCCATCACGTCCTTTTTAAGGGACATGCCCGGCAGCATGATAGAGATCAACTACGAGGGACACAAACAGGCCGAGCTCTTTTCTCTTCTCGAAGAGGAAAAGATCGACCTGATGTTCTGCGTCAACGGCAATGAGAACACCGAGACCGCCAGGGTCTTCGACCAGGAACTCAAGCTCATAGTGCCGGAAAACCACAGGCTGGCAGGAAGAAAGAGCGTCGACATCGATGAACTGTCGGGAGAGCACTTCGTAATGCCCGGCAGCGGCTATATATTCAGCGAACAGGTGAAGGATGTCTTCGCCCGCCACCGCATACCCCTGAACGTCATCAGCGAGCAGCGCACCCTTACGGGAGTCAAATCCCACGTGGCCAACGGCAACGGCATCGCCATACTGCCCGAAAACGCTTCGGTCTACATGTACAATCTCAAGACCCTGAGCATAGACGGAGACGAGTTCCTGCGTCCCGTATACCTGGCATGGCAGGCGGACCGCAAGCTGCCGAAGGCAGTGGTCACAGTCCGCGATTACCTCATTGCCAACGCTGAGACCATATTCAGGAACTCTCTCCTCCTGTCTCAGAACCCGAAGGTCGATTAAAGGCCTTTTATCTAAGCTTTTGTAAAGACGAATATATTGTCGTCACCCAATTCGACCTTCGTGCCGTAGGCTGCGCAGGTCATTTTTAATGTCTCGAACAGAGCCGCGGTATCCTCTTCGTTGCCGGGTCTGGGGAAGCCCTTGGTCTTCATGTCGTCGTGGAAGCCCAGGGTGAGAGGCATGGCGGCGATCTTGCAGGCTCCGCCCTCCTTGTCCCACTCGATCATGGGAGCCAGGCAGCGGAAGGCGTAGGACTCTCTGAAGAGGCCTCTCTTGCCGTGGTTGGAGCGCTCCCACTCGGCCTCGGCCACGCTCCACTTCTTGTCCAGGTTGTACTGCTCGTACCACTCTTCGGGGTAGTATTCGCAGTCATAGGGCCTGAAGAAGAGGTTGGCTATGGAGTAGTAGATGGGCG
>JAFRWQ010000132.1 GCA_017437925.1 Bacillota bacterium | reverse complement strand
GGCGACGCGGTCAAGAGGGCCGATTCGGTCGCAGCCCTCATAGGCCTCGGGGCGACGGTCTATGACCTGGCCGACTTTGAACACTGCTACCAGCCACTGTACTCGACCGCAAAAGACGTGGTACACATGGCGGCCCTCGTTGCCGGGAACATCCTGTCCGGCAGGATGCGCCAGGTGCACATGGGAGAGCTTAGAGGCCTCGTCGAGAGCGGAGCCTACATACTCGATGTGCGCGAGGAAAACGAGTTCGCCCTCTCCCACATCAAGGGCGCCCACAACATCCCGACAACGGCCCTGCGCCGGCGCCTGGACGAGATCCCCCGCGACATTCCGGTGTACCTTCACTGCAGGACCAGCCAGAGGTCCTATTACGCCTACTGCTGCTTAAGGGACAACGGTTTTGACAACATTTACAACATCAGCGGCTCGTACCTGGGCTTCAGCATATACGAATACTTCAACGATATGACCACCGGCAGGACGAGCATACTGACCGATTACAATTTCAACTGATCCGGGGCTTATGCGATGCGGTCTCTCCCGGCCTTAAGGCTTAACGGGAAATATCATCGCCCGCTCCTAAGGTCTAAAACGCAAAAACAAAAGCGGTTTCAGCTCCGGGGCTTTGCACCCGGATCCCGAAACCGTTTTTCGCTGTTATGAAGCTCTGCCCTGCGGCCCTAGTCTATCATGAACCTGCCGCTGGCGAAGTAGTGGGCCCTCCAGTATTCGAGGGAGAGCTCGGTGTAGCATATGCCCTTGCTCCCGGCGTGTATCATCTGCCCGTCGCCCAGGTATATGCCCACGTGGGACACGTTCTCGGTCTCGTAGGTGCCCTTGAAGAAGACCAGATCGCCCCTCTGAAGCTCGCTCTTTTTGATCCTGTCGGACATGCGGTAGAGGTCCTGGCAGCTGGCCGCCGTGAACTCGTAGCCGCACTCGTGGAACACGTAGATCACGTAGCCGGAGCAGTCAGAGGCCGCGGGAGTCTTGCCGCCGTAGAGATAGGGCACGCCCAGGTACTTTTCGGCGCAGGCTATGATCTCCTCGACCGCGTTATCTCTTTCTTCTGCTGCAAGAGCCGGGTCCGGATCCGCCTCGGGGTCCTCCTCAGGCGCAAAGGCCGAAGACCCTGAGGGAGTCTGAGATGCCCTTTCCTCGGGATCGCCCTCGTCGCTGACCCTGCTGTAGCCCAGATAGGTCACGGGAGCTTCTTCCGCGCTTCTTCCGGACGCTTCGGTACTCTCATCGGCAAGGCTTATGCCCGCCGCCTTAAGCAGGTCTTCGTAGACCTCGGCCTTCGCTCCGTCCATGAGGCGCTCAAAGGAGGGCAGCAGGCTGTCCAGGGCAGCACCGCTTCCCAGCACGGCTCCCGCAAGGCCCGAAGCCCAGGCGGGAAGGCCTTCGAAGGAATCCCTTAAGCCTGCGCCGTCCTGCATTATGAGGGAAGCGATCTCTTTTCCGAGAGCTTCTTTGTCGGGCAGGTACACGGCGGCGCCGGACGCTCCTTTACTTATAGAGGTCACAAGTCCCAGGCTCCTCAGCTCTTCCGCTGTGTCCTCCGCCTCATCGGCGAAGACCGGCAGGGCGCAGCCGAGGATCAGGGTCACTACAATTAAAAAAGTTAATATTCTTCTCATATATTCTCGCTGTATCAGGCGCAGGGGCTTACTCCAGGCCGAACAGGGTCATGAAGATCTTTTCGGTCACTTTTTCTCCGAAAAGCTTCTTAAACTGATCGGTGGAGGCTCCGCCCTCGGAGAGGAGCCTGCTGACGTAGGCCAGGGTCTTCTCCTTCTTTTCTTCGGGTACGCATTCAGGGGCGCTCTCGAGCCAGCGCCTGTAAAGGGCAGAGTATGAGGAGGCGATCTCCGCCGTCTTCTCTTCGCTCAAAACGTCCTTCTTTGCGCTCTTTCCCAGGCTGCAGGGCAGCAGCATCGCGTCGTACCAGCGCTCTCCCCTCTCGTATTCGGGAAGACCGCCGAAGAGGGCCCTTACCTTAGCCGCGTCCTCGAGGACGGCGGGACCGGGCTCTTCTATCATGGTGTCGTAAAACTCAGCCAGTACGGTCCTTTTGGAGGCCGCCCTGACCAGGTCGATGTTGAACAGGGGGACGTCCTTTTCTTTGGAAGTCACGATGACCGATTCCATGCTCATGAGGCCCAGCATGGCCTTCATGGAGATGGAGGAGATCCTCAGAGCCCCCGCGTCCAGAGCCGAAAGATCGAAGCTCATGCCGCTCTTCTTAAGATGGGCGAGCTCTCCCATGTCCACGGGGACGGTATTCAGCTCTCCCAGCTCTTTTAAAAAGGCATTTAACAGGCTCTTACCGTTCATTTCATGACTCCTTTTTGACACCGAACTGCTGCAAGTCGTGATTATACGCCTGAAACAGCGAATTTGCAAGTTTCTTTACATAATCCTCACATTGGAGGCCATCAGGCCTTTTTTAACAGCCCTCTTGAAGCCGCGAGAAACACCAGCTGGCCCGCTATGTTGACCCCCTGGGCTATCCAGTTCATGGACGCCTGAGT
>JAFRWQ010000015.1 GCA_017437925.1 Bacillota bacterium | reverse complement strand
TGAGGGAGTTCTCCTCAAAGGTCTTTCCGTTCTCTTCTATATCGAGCCCGTCCAGGCCGGCTTCTCTCATGGAGCAAAGCTTCATGCCGAAGCGGGCCGTGATGGCGTCGATCTCCTTTATCGTGTGCGGATTCTGCGTCGCCGCTATGATCTGCATGCGGTTCTCCCTTTGTTCTTGCTTCAGACCGTGCATCAGGTCGTGCGTGTCCGCCTCAGTCGCTGAGTGCCGCGACCCGCGAAGACTTGACCCGACGATTGCCCGCATGCGGGCAGAGTCGCGGTAAGTCTTGTGCCCGTGGTACGATGGTCCCCTCACGCAGCGGAGCCCGCACGTTCGCGAGCGTGCCGCCGCAAGCGATGAATAGTCAAAGATTCACATATATGCAAATATGCTTTTTGAATACCCGGCGATGTGGTATACTACGATTAAGTATAATGTTTTTTCGCGGCGATTTCAATAAGGGGGTAATCTATGAAAAGAGTGCTCATAACAGGAGGACCCACCAACGAATATATAGACGAAGTAATGAAGATCACCAACATGTCCACGGGCAGCCTGAGCCTCAGCCTGGCGGACCGCGCCCTGAAGAAAGGCGACGAGGTGACCCTGGTGCTGACCAACAGCGTGCTCAAATCGGCCCTCTTTGCCGACTACGGCTTTAAGGAATGGGTCCCGGGCCTCAAGGTCATCCCCATAGAGACCACTCAGGACATGTACGAAGCCCTGGAAAGCGAAGCTCTCCACTCGGCGCCCTACGACGTCATAATCCACGCCGCGGCCGTGGGCGACTACAAGCCCCAGTTCAGCTTCCGCATGGAAGACATGGCGGCGGAGCTGGCAGAGGAGATCATGGACGCCGAAGCCCTCGACAAGGAAGAGCTTTACGAACTGATATTAAGCACCATGACCGATCCCCAGTGCAAGGTAAACGACGACAGCAAGATCAGCAGCTACGAGCCCCATCTGACCGTAAAGCTGACCCTGACCGTCAAGATCATAGCGAGCCTGAGGAAGTGGTTCCCGAATGCCCTGCTCATAGGCTGCAAGCTCCTTGAGAACGTGCCCAGGGAGCACCTGATCGACGTCGCCCACAAGCTCTGCGTAAAGAACGACATGGATTACATAATGGCCAACGATCTGGCCCAGCTCAGGGCCGGAGAGCCGGTGCGCTACCTGGTCAACAGGGACGGCTTCACCGGACAGGTGCTCAACGGGGAGGAGGGTCCGGCCCTGCTGGACTACGCCTCCGACAACTGGTTTTAGAAAGGAGGACTGCCTGTGAAGAGATTTTTATCGGTATTCCTCAGCATACTGGTGCTGACAGCCGTCCTGCCCGCGGGCAGCGCCTTCGCGGCGACGGACGTCCCCAAGCTTGAAGCGGAATCAGCCATGGTGATAGACCTCACCACCGGCGACGTGCTCTACAAGCTCAACGAGAACGAGACCCGCTATCCCGCCAGCACCACCAAGATGATAACCGGCATACTGGCCATAGAAAAGCTGGATTTCAAAGCAACTCTGACCGCCGACCAGGAGGTCGCGGCGACTCTGGGGACCTCCCTCAAGCTTAAAGACGGGGAGGAGATCAACGCCTGGGACGCCCTCAACGCCATGATGGTGGGCTCCTGCAACGACTGCGCCGTCCTCATCGCAAAGGCCGTCGCCGGCAGCACCTACGAGTTCGTCAACATGATGAACGCCAAGCTGGCCGAGATAGGAGTGACCAAGACCCACTTCACCAATCCCCACGGCCTCCACGAGGACGACCATTACTCCTGCGCCTCCGACCTGGCCAAGATCGCCATGTACTGCATGGAGAACGAGACCTTCCGTCAGATCGTAAGGCAGGGCGACTACACCGTCCCCGCCACCAACAAGACAGACCAGAGGGTGGTGGACAGCACCAACCTGCTGATAAAGGACGAGAACGACACCAACCGCATCTACGTCGACAACGTGCTCAGATACTGCAAGTATCCCGGAGTCTTCGGCATCAAGACCGGCTACACCAAGGCCGCCGGAGGCTGCCTGATCTCGGCTGCCGAAAACGACGGCACCAAGGTCATGTGCATAGTCCTCAAATCCTCAAGCATGGGCCGCTTCGCCGACAGCATCAAGCTTTTGGACTGGGCCTTCGCCAACTTCCGCACCGTCCAGTGCACCCACAAAGGCGCGGTACTCGAGGAAACGGTCAACGTCAAGAGGGGTGCCTTCAACAAGGTGGGAGTCAAGGTGGCTGACGACATCTTCTACACCATACCCTCCGAAGCCGCCGATTCCATCATAACCACCAGGCTGGTGCTCCAGGAGAGCATCAAGGCCCCCGTTGAAGCCGGCATGGTCCTGGGTACCCTCGAGGTCTACGAGAGCGGCCTTAAAGTCGGAGAGACCGACGTTCTGGCTACCGAAGACATAGCCAAGGGCGGCATACTCTCGGTATTCGGCATAGAGGACGCCACGGCAAAGAAGATATGGATGGGCGTGACCCTGTTCTTCGTCCTGCTCTTCGCTCTCCTCGCCACCTACGTCATAGTCAAGAGAAGGCAGATAGCGAAGAAGAAGGCCGCCAAGGCCGCCAGGATCAAGGCCCGCCAGGAGGAAGAGGAGCGCAGGCGCCAGATGTGGAGCCGCAATTACGATCAGGCCCGCTACGGCAAACCGCCCGAAGACGGGGAGCGCTGAGTCCTTTCCCGCGGAATTCAAGGAATGTTCGACATCAAGGAAGAACTGAAAAAACTGCCCGACAGCCCCGGTGTTTACATGCATAAGGACGCTTTCGGGCAGATAATATATGTGGGCAAAGCGGTGTCCCTGAAGAATCGGGTGCGCCAGTACTTTCAGTCGTCCAAAAATCAGACCCCCAAGGTCCGCCGCATGGTGGAAGACATCGCGGAGTTCGAGTACATCACCTGCGGCAGCGAGATGGAGGCCCTGATCTTAGAGTGCAACCTGATCAAAAAGTACTCGCCCTACTACAACATACTCCTTAGGGACGACAAGACCTACCCCTACATAAGGATAACCATGTCCGAGGACTATCCCCGGCTGCTCAAGACCCGCCGCATAGTAAACGACGGGTCCCGCTACTACGGGCCCTATGCCGACGCCGGGGCGGTCAGCACCATCATAGACCTGCTCAACGACTTCTACAGCCTCAAGCGCTGCGCCGCCGAGAGCTTTGCCGAAGGCTTCACACCCTGCCTCAACTTCCACATCAAGCGCTGCAGGGGGGTCTGCCAGGGCAACGTGGACAAGGAGGAGTACAGGGGCCTGATAGAAAAGGTCTGCGATTTTCTGCAGGGCAGGGACAAAAGCCTTGAGACCGAGATGAAAAGGCGCATGGAAAGGGCCGCCGAAGACATGAACTTCGAGGAGGCCGCGGTCTGGCGCGATTATCTCGCCGCCTGGGAGTCCATCAGCCAGAAGCAGAGGGTGGTCCTCTCAAGGCCCGAAAACATAGACATAGTTCTGATGACCCAGGGCCTTTCGGGCATACACGCGGTGCTCTTTACCGTAAGAGATGGAAAGCTCTCGGGCCGCGAGAGCTTCTATCTGGGAAATGATGTGCCCGGGACCAGGGAGGAGATCTGCTCCCAGTTCATACGCCAGTATTACTTCGACAACGTTATGATCCCCAAGGAGATAATGGTCGCAAGCATGCCTTCGGACGGGCCGCTGCTCGAGGAGTGGCTCTCGTCGCGCAGGGGCTCCAGGGTGAACCTGCTGGTCCCCGCCAGGGGCGAAAAGAAAGCCCTGATGGACCTGGTACGAAAAGACGTCAACGAGATGCTCAAGGACATAGACGACAGGACACGCCGCACCCTGGAAAAGGAGCAGGCGGTGAGGTCGGGGCTCTCGAGCCTTCTGGGCGAAGAGCAGGCAGAGCTCACCCACAGGATAGAGTCCTACGACATCTCCAACATCAACGGGGTCGATTCGGTGGGCGGTATGGTGGTATTTTACGACGGAAAGCCCATGAAGCAGGCCTACAGGCGCTTTAAGATCAAGACCGTGGAGGGGCCCGACGACACCGGAAGCCTCATGGAGGTGCTGTTCCGCCGCTTTAAGAACGCCGTGGACGGGACTCCGGGCTTTACCGAGCTCCCCGACCTGATACTGATGGACGGAGGAGCGGGGCAGGTCCATGCGGCGCAGGCGGTGCTGAACGCTCTTAAGCTTGAGATACCGGTCGCGGGCATGGTCAAGGACGACAAGCACCGCACCCGGGCCATACTCTTCGGCGACGAGGAGTTCGACCTGAAGAGCAGGCGCGAGCTCTACGCCTACGTGGGGACCATACAGGAGGAGGTCCACCGCTTCGCCATCGATTATCATCACCGCCTGAGGGGCAAGGAGATGAGCCGCTCGGTGCTCGACGGCATACCCGGCATAGGCGAAAAGCGCAAGCTCTCGCTGCTCACATTTTTCGGCAGCGTGGACGCCATCAGGGAGGCCGGGGCCGAAAAGCTGGCCGAGGCTCCGGGCATGAACCTGGCCGTGGCCGAGAGCGTGGTCAGGTACTTCGCGGAGAAAGAAGAGAAGGCCAAAGGGAGCGCCGAAGAGCGCTGACCCTGCCCTATGGGGGCAGGACCCGCGGCCCCAGTCAGTCAGCGATGAGGCGCCCGAAGATCTGATATATTTTATTACAGCAGTCGCGAGAACAGGAGGAACGAAATGCGCAAAGACATCGGAAACAAGCCCTGGATATATCCCCAGCCCGTACTGATCATCGGCACCTACGATGAAGACGGAAAGCCCGACCTGATGAACGCCGCCTGGGGCGGAGTGGGGGACGACCACCAGGTCTTCCTCTGCCTTTCCCCCGAGCACAGGACCGTGAAGAACTTCCTGAAGACCAGAGCCTTCACCGTCAGCTTCGCCACCGCGGATCAGATGATCCCCTGCGATTACGTGGGCATAGTCTCCGGCAACGACGTTCCCGACAAGATCGAGAGATCGGGCCTGCACCTCGTGAAGGCGCCCCACGTCAACGCTCCCCTCGTCGAGGAGCTGCCCGTCTGCCTCGAGTGCGAGCTCATATCCTACGAGCCCGAGCATTGCCACACCTTCGGCGAGATAGTGAATGTCTCGGTGGACGAGTCGGTCCTGACAGAGGGAAAGCTCGACCCGAAGAAGGCCGATCCCCTGATCTTCAGCATCTGCACGGGAGAGTATTTCCGGCTGGGCGATGCCGCAGGGAAGGCGTTCACCGCAGGAAAAGCGCTTGTGAAGTAGTATGTTAGATCTTCATCCAACCACGAAAGGAGAGCGCTGGGCCATCCGGCGCATAGATAAAAGTGAAACTCGTTGAAATGAATGTTAATGATTATCTGGATCTTGTCGCGTCGGACGCACCGGCTCCCGGGGGCGGATCTGCTTCCGCTCTTTGCGGTGCCCAGGGGATCGGCCTGATCTCGATGGTCGCAAAGCTCACCCTAGGAAAGGCCAAGCTGGAGGCTTTCCATCCGTTGTGCAGCAAGGTCGCAGAAAAGGCCGACGCCATCGCTTCCGCCCTGACCGGTCAGATCGATACCGATACCGAGGCTTACGGCAGGATCGCTTCCGCCTTCAAGCTCCCCAAGGACACCGATGAGAACAAGAAGGCCCGCAGAGCAGCGATAAAAGAGGCTACCGAATATGCAACCCAGGTCCCCCTCGAGACCATGAGGCTGGCAGTGGAGGGCCTGCTGACCGCTGAAGAGCTCATGGGTAGCTTCAATACATCCTGTGCCAGCGACATGGGATGTGGCGTCCTGGGACTTCACGCCTGCGTTCAGGGCGCTCATATGAACGTCATGATCAACGCTCCCGGCCTCGATGAGGAAAAGAGCGCTGCATACCTTGCCAAGGCGAAGGAGCTGGCCGAACAGGCCGACGCCCTTTGCGCTAAGCTCACAGAAGAGGTCAAGGGTCTGCTGTAGAAAGAAAAGCCGCGGCTTTAGGAGCGTTGACCTAGGAAACCAAGCAAAAACCCAGTAAAATCAACACTTTTAAGGGCAGAGGGCAAACAGGTTGTCTGTAAAAAACTGAATAACCAAACGATAAAGGGGTGTTTCCGCAAGGAGCATCCCTTTTCGTATGCCCACACACCGCAGATTTTCATTTAAGAAGGTCTGCGTTTTTTTCATGCCTAAATGCCAACGAAGGAGGTGAACACCCTATGGCAGTTTTTCGCGTAGAAAAGAACAGCGGCTATACCGTCATGTCCAATCATCACCTGCGCAATAAAGAGCTGTCCCTAAAGGCAAAAGGACTGCTTTCACAAATGCTGTCTCTGCCGGAAGATTGGGACTATACTCTGAAAGGCCTTGCATTTATCAATCGAGAACAGATCGACGCGATCCGCGAGGCAGTGCGCGAACTGGAACGAGCCGGGTATATCGTGCGTTCACGAGAACGCGATGAGAAAGGACGGCTGCGCGGCGCGGACTATGTGATCTACGAAACGCCGCAGCCTACATCGGATTTACCTACATTGGAAAATCCAACATTGGATAATCCAACGCAGGAAAAACCAACGTTGGAAAACCCTACGTTGGAAAATCCAATGCAATTAAATAAAGAAATAATAAGAACTAATATATCAAAAAAAGAAAAATCAAAGAGAGAGGGATCAATTATCGATTCCATTCCTTTCCCTTCCCTAAATCCCTCCCCTTGGGATGAGGATAACTCCAATGCGGCAGAGCCGCCGGAAGGGAAACGAAAGGAAAGGAACGACGCATACAAAGTCTATGAAGAAATCATCAAGGAAAATATCGAGTACGACTATCTCTTGCAGGATTACCGGCTTGATAAAGACCGTATTGACGAAATCGTTGACCTGATCCTTGAAACGGTGTGCAGCACCAGAAAGACGCTCCGTATTGCAGGGGATGACTACCCGGCAGAGATGGTAAAATCAAAGCTTATGAAGCTGGACAGCGAACATGTCCGCTTTGTACTGGACTGTATGCGGGAGAATACCACCAAGATTCGGAACATCAAGCAGTATCTACGGGCAGCCCTGTTCAATGCTCCCTCAACAATCGGGAATTACTACACATCCCTTGTTTCACATGATATGGCAAACGGACTGCTCTCACCGCCTAAAAACAATGGATCGGACTGGTCCCTGTAATGCCGAGGAAGGAGGGATATTTTGCAAGAAGAATTCGCAAAGAAAAGCGTAGCAATTGCCATTAAAGCGGCAAAGCTGAATGCCCGGCTTCTACAAGCCGCACTGCGCAAGTTCTTACAGGAGTATGAAAAATACAGACACACACCTAACCATGGTCAGCAGACCCTAAAACAGCTAATGCAGCATAATACAAGCATTTCCAATATCGAGATCACCGACGGAAACATCAAGGCATTCTCTCAAACAGCCAAGAAATACGGAATCGACTTTGCATTGAAAAAAACGGATGACCGCTACTTAGTGTTCTTTAAGGGACGTGACGCCGACGTGCTGACCGCAGCATTTCGGGAGTTCTCCAAGAAAAAGCTGGATAAGGAACGCAAACCCTCCGTCCGTGAAAATCTGACTGCAAAAAAGGCCGAAGTTGCTAAGCGCAGTGCAGCACGGGACAAGGTTAAGTACATGGACAGGGGGATCGATCGATGAAGCCGGAAGTAAAGAAACAAATCCTATTACACCTGCCATATTTAATGTTTGTTTATCTGTTTGGTAAACTGAGTATGGTATTTCGCCTGGCTCCGGGTATAGATATAACGGCCAAGCTTCTACACATTGGACAGGGATTCTCTGTTGCCTTTGAGAGCGCAGCACCCAGCTTCCATCCTGTCGATCTTTTGATCGGATTTGCCGGAGCTGCGGTGATCCGACTTGTGGTGTATTACAAGCAAAAGAACGCAAAGAAATACCGCAAGGGCATGGAGTATGGCACGGCCCGTTGGGGAACGGCAGCAGATATAAAGCCTTTCATTGATCCTGTCTTTGATAACAATGTGCTGCTGACGGAAACAGAACGCCTTATGATGAGTAACCGCCCCAAGGATCCCAAGAACGCGAGAAACAAAAATGTTATGGTGATCGGCGGCAGCGGCAGCGGGAAGACCCGTTTTTTCTGCAAGCCCAACATCATGCAGCTTCATTCCAGCTATGTCATAACCGATCCCAAAGGCAGCCTAATTTCGGAGGTAGGCCAGCTTTTGCAGCGGGCAAAGTATGAAATAAAAGTGCTGAACACGATCAACTTTCAGAAGTCC
>JAFRWQ010000131.1 GCA_017437925.1 Bacillota bacterium | reverse complement strand
TGTCGACGGCCTTGGGGCTGACGAAGCTGTAGGTCATGATCTCGCTGAATCCGAGGGCTCTTAAGGTATCCTTGACCCTGTACCTGTACTTCTGGGCCTCGGTGAGGCCTCCTATGTACTGTCCGTCGGGAAGGGTCACGGGTATCTTGTCGTAGCCGTACATACGGGCGATCTCTTCCACGTAGTCCTCCTCGATGTGAAGGTCCTGGCGCACGCTGGGAGCGGTGCAGGTGATGAAGTCTCCGTCCACATCGGTCTTTATCTCGAGGGAGTTGAGGTACTTTACCATCTGCTCCACGGGGATATCGATGCCTATCACCTTGTTCATGCGGCTGGCCCTGATCTTTGTTACCGCAGGCTCTGCCGGCTTGGGATAGCAATCCACGTCGCCGGTCAGAACGGTGCCGGCGCCCAGCTTTTCGACCAGGTAGCAGAAGCGGTCGCAGGCGTCTTTAGCCAGATTGGGGTCTATGCCCTTCTCAAAGCGGCCGGAGGCCTCGGTCCTGTGGTTGAGCTTCTTGGATCCCGCCCTTATGCAGTCGCCGTTGAAGTTGGCCGACTCTACAAGGACCATGGTGGTGTCGTCTTCGATCTCCGAATCAAGGCCGCCCATGATGCCGGCGATGGCGAGGGGCCTTTCGGTGTCGTTGATCATCAGTATGGAGCTTGAGAGCTCCCTTTCGACCTCGTCGAGGGTGGTGAACTTATCGCCGTCTTTTGCGGTGTCGACTATGATCTTGCCGCCCTTTACGGTCCTGATGTCGAAGGCGTGGAGAGGCTGGCCGTACTCGAGCATGACGTAGTTGGTTATGTCGACTATGTTGTTGATGGGCCTCATTCCGGCCAGCATCAGGCTCCTCTGGAGCCACCAGGGGGACTGTTCGATCTTAATGTCTTTGATCACCCTGCAGCAGTACCTGGGGCAGAGCTCGGGCTTTCTGATCTCGACCTGAATGTGATCGGAGCTCTTCTCGGGTGAAGGATGCTCGCACTGCGTTTCGGGATACCTGAGCTTTGTGCCGAAGGTCGCAGCCGATTCTCTTGCTATGCCGAGCATTGAGAGGCAGTCGGGCCTGTTGGGGGTGATCTCAAAGTCGACGGTGGGCTCTTCTATTCCCAGGGCTTCGACTATGTCCATGCCGGGGACGAAGCATTCGTCATCCAGTATCCAGAGCCCGTCCTTATCCCTCACGGGCACTATCTTGTCGGGGAAGCCCAGCTCGGAGCAGCCGCACATCATGCCGTTGCTCACGACTCCGCGGAGCTCGCCGGCTTTTATTATCTCGCCGCCCTCTTTTTTGGGCTTGCCGTGGAGGGGTCCGGGGATGCGGGCTCCGTCGAGAGCCACGACGACCTTGTCCCCTTCCTTCATGTTTTCGGCGCCGGTGACGATCTGGACGGGCTCGTCCTTTCCGACATTGACCTGACAGACCACCAGCTTGCCCGCGTTGGGATGGGGCTCGATCTTCTCTATCTTTCCGACCACGACGCCGGATATGCCCTTGTGCCAGTAGTCGACGGTCTCCAGGTTGGTCCCCGAAAGGACCATGCCCTTGACCCATTCCTCGTCTGACACCTTGACGTCCGTATATTCCTTAAGCCATTTGATGGGTACTAACATTTTTCTGCCTCCTTACCTGAACTGACTGATGAAGCGGATGTCGTTCTCATAGAGAAGCCGCATATCGTCTATACCGTACTTGAGCATGGCGATGCGCTCTACGCCTATGCCGAAGGCAAAGCCGGTATATTTCTCGGTGTCGTAGCCGCCGAATCTAAGCACGTTGGGATGGACCATGCCGCAGCCCAGGATCTCGATCCAGCCGCTGCCCTTGCAGATGTTGCAGCCCTTGCCGCCGCACTTGAAGCACTCCACGTCCATCTCGGCGCTGGGCTATGTGAAGGGGAAGAGATGGGGCCTGAAGTTGGTGGCCAGGTGGCTTCCGAAGAGGTGCTTGGCGTATTTGTCGAGGACTCCCTTGAGGTCCGCCATGGTTATGCCCTCGTCGACCACGAGTCCCTCGATCTGGTGGAACATGGGGGAATGGGTGGCGTCGGGGGTGTCGCAGCGGAATACCCTGCCCGGCGAGATCAGCCTGATGGGAGGCTGCTGGCTGGCGATGACGCGGGCCTGCACATCGGAGGTCTGGGTCCTGAGCAGGACCTGATCGGTGATGTAGAAGGTGTCGCTCATGTCGCGGGAGGGATGGTTGGGATCGGCGTTGAGGGCGTCGAAGTTGTTGTGGACGGTGTCCACCTCGGGGCCCTCGGCTATGGTGTAGCCCATGGAGGTGAAGAAGTCTATGGTGTCGTCTATGACGAGGCTTATGAGGTGCTTATAGCCCGGGGCGGGAGCTATGCCCGGCTCGGTCACGTCTATGGTCTCGGCCTTGAAGCGGGCTTCCTGGGCGAGCTTTTTGAGCTCGGCGCTCTTCTCCGCTATCATGGCCTCGATCTTGCCTCTGGCTTCGTTGGCGGCCTGGCCCAGGGTCTTTCTCTCCTCGGGGGAGTAATCCTTCATGGACCTCAAGATCTCGGTGAGCAGGCCCTTCTTGCCCAGAAGCTTTATCCTCAGGGCTTCGGCGTCATCGATGCTCGCGGCGTTCTGAAGCTCCAGGGCCGCCTCTTCAAGTATCGTTTTAAGTTTGTCTGTCATCGGTATTCCTCCGGTATGTGTCTACAGGCAGAGCCTCTGCCTGTTCGATTCGTACATTATGATGCCGGCGGCCAGGCCGGCGTTGAGGGATTCGCTTTCTTTTCCCATGGGTATGGTGAGGCCTTCGCTTTGGGAGAGCAGCTCTTCGCATATGCCGCTTCCCTCGTTTCCCACGATGACGGCGGCGTTCTTTGAAAGCTCCGCCTTAAAGCAGGGAGTCCCTCCCCTCATCACCGCGGCGTAAAGGCGCTTGCCCCTGTTTTTAAGGAGCTTTGCGGCTTCTTCGGGGCCCTCGGAAAAGAGCACTGGAAGGCGGCAGAGGCTTCCCGCCGCAGCTCTTACGGTCTTGGGACCGTAGGGGTCGCAGCAGCCCTTTAAGAGCAGCGCCCCGGAAAAGCCCATGGCGAGGGCGGTCCTGAGCATGGTGCCCATGTTTCCGGGATCCTGGATGCGGTCCAGGACCAGCACGCAGCCGTCCTCCCCGCCGAAGAACTCATCCTCGGTCCAGAGCCTCTTTTCGGCCACGGCGGCCATGCCCTGACTGGTCTCGGTCGCGCTTATCTTATCGAAAGCGTCCCCCGTAAGGCTTATCACGGCCGTTCCCCTGTCCTCCGCCCGGCTTATTATCTCTTCAGCCTCGCGGGAAAGGGTCCCGGCCTTTATAAAGATGAACCGGAGCCTTCCGCCCAGGTCCATGGCGTCCCGAATGAAGTTTGGGCCCTCGATCAGGTACATGCCAAGAGCATCCCTGTATTTTTTCTCTGTCAGGGATGCCGCCTGCTTGATTATTCTGTTGTCCGATGAGCTTATCTCCCGCATTCAGGATATTTAGTAAAAGAAGCCGGTGAGATCACCGGCTTCCTGCTTGCCTGTTCTAACGATCCAAGTTGTGGTTTTTAAGGAACGTCGGTATCGGGAAGTCGTTGTCCGGATTGTAGCTGGCCGTGGGGGCAGCCGGTATGGGAGCGTCCTTATCGGTCTCGACCTTTTCCGATACCACCGGTTCGTCAACAGAGGCCTTCTTTTCAAAGCCCGTCGCGATGACGGTGACAACGATCTCGTCCTTGAGCTCTTCCTTGATGGAGCAGCCCACGATGATCATGGCGTCTTCATCGGCCTGCTGGTGGATGAAGTCGGCCGCGTCGTTGACCTCGTACATGGCCAGGTCGTAGCCGCCGGCTATGTTGAGGAGGACGCCGCTGGCGCCGCTGACGCTGGTCTCAAGGAGCGGGCTTTCTACCGCGTTCTTGATGGCCTGCTTGACCCTGTCTTCTCCGCTGGCTCTGCCAACGCCCATGTGGGCTATGCCCTTGTCGCTCATTATGGTCTTGACGTCGGCGAAGTCAAGGTTGATGAGGCCGCTGTCGGTGATCAGGCTGCAGATGCCGTCGACGCCCTGCTTTAAGACTTCGTCGGCCATGGAGAAGGCCTGCATGAGCGGGGTCGCCTTTTCGCTTATCTCAAGGAGCCTGTCGTTGGGTACCACGACCAGGGAGTCCACGTAATTCTTAAGGAATTTGATGCCCAGTTCGGCATGCTCTTTGCGCTTCTTGCCTTCGAAGGTAAAGGGTCTGGTGACCACTCCCACAGTAAGGGCTCCGGAGCTTCTGGCCGCCTTGGCGATGATGGGGGCCGCGCCGGTTCCGGTACCGCCGCCCATGCCCGCGGTGATGAAGATCATGTCGCTTCCCTGCAGGGCTTTTTCTATGGTCTCTATGCTCTCTTCGGCGGATTTCTGACCCACTTCGGGGTTTCCGCCGGCGCCCAGGCCCTGGGTGAGCTTCTCGCCTATCTGGATCTTGGTCTCGGCCTTGTTGCGGCTTAAGACCTGCTTATCGGTGTTGACCGCTATAAAGCTGACGCCCTGGATGTTGGCGTCTATCATTCTGTTGACTGCGTTGCAGCCTCCGCCGCCTATACCGACGACTTTTATATTGGCAGGGCTTTCAGCGGGTGCGTCGAATTGGAAAGTAGCGGGCATTTTGTCCCTCCTGTTAAATGCTGTAATAATATATACAGTAGTATTTTAGCATATGGAGCCCGTTCATGCACTATATATATTTCTTTTTTGAAAAGAAATTTCACGCGAATAAGCAGGGCCTCTTCAAGCCCTGCTTTTCGGTTTTGAACCGGCTCATATCAGTCTATTTTGGGGTCGAAGGCCATGTAATTCCCCTTGCTGACCCTGATGACTCCCCTGATTATCCCCTGCTTGTAGTGCTCCTCGATGAGCTGGTGGATGCGCTTCATGTTGTCGGTGATGTGCTCGGGGGTGCCCTCTATGTAGTAATCGTCGTAGATATAGGCCTTTACTATGACCAGTGAGAAGTTGATCTTCTTGAAGTAGAGGTCGTTCTCCTCCATGACGCTGATCATCTGAAGGGTGTCGGTGAGGAGGTAGGCCTGCTCGACGGCCAGGGGCTGGCCCGGTGTCATGTCGGTGATTATCATGCCCTCAAGGAGGGGGAGCACCGGCTTGTTGTCGCTAAGGCGCAGCACGAGGCCTTCGTTGTCTATCAGTATGTACTGCTCGCCGTAGGGCACGGCGGCGTACTCGGTCCTCTCTTCGATCTCGATGCTCAAGGTCCCGGGTAGGATCCTCTTGATACTGGCCAGCCTGATGTAGGGATCTTCGAGAAGCTTTTCCTTAGCCTCTCCCAGGTCGGTGGTGAAGAGATTGTAGCCGGTCTTAAGGCCCGAGAGCCTGTGGACCTGGGCTCCGGTGTAGAACTTATTGCCGCTTACCTGTATATCTGTTATGGTAAAGAAGTCTGAGATCGCAAAGTAATACAGACCTACGCACAGCGCGGCGAAAATTAGGAAGCCCAGGAGGCGGGATCCGCCCCTTCTCTTTCTTCTCTTGACCTTCTTCCTCTTCTTGGCCTTCTTCGGGCTTTTGGCGGGCGCTTCGCTCTGCTCCGCGGGCTTTTCTTCTTCTCCGAAGGATCCCCCTGCGGACGCTGCCTCAAAGGCCGCTATCGCCGCCTCGGCTCCGGTATTCGCTGTCTTTTCAAGCTTTTCGCTGTCCATGTTACTCCAGTCCCAGTTCCCGGTATATCCTCTCGGCCGCGTCTGTGACCGCTATGGCGGAGGCGTTAACAGACATGGCCCCCAGCCTTTCGTCGTCCTCTGCCAGGGCGAGAACGGCCTTGGAGAAGCGGCTCAGGTCTTCCGTTATATCCTTCTCCTCGATAAGCAGGGAGGCTCCGGCGTCGGACGCGGCTTTGGCGTTGTAGTACTGATGGTTGTTGGTCACGTTGGGGGAAGGCACCAGCACCGAGGGCCTGGCGCAGGCCAGTATCTCGGAGAGGGCTATGGCCCCCGCCCTGCTTATGACAAGGTCGGAAGCCTTCATCAGCACCGGCATGTTGTCGGCGTAGTCCAGCAGGGTCACGCAGGGCTTTTCGAGCCCCTCTTCCTTTATGCGCTTCGCGATCTCCTCGTAGTAGCGCTTCCCTGTCACGAAATACAGCCTCATCCCGCTGTCCGGCATCTCGCCGATGAGGCGCAGGCAGGCTTCGTTGAGGACCTCGGCTCCGAGGCTTCCCCCGAAGAGAAGTATGAACTTCTCATCATCCGCTATCCCGAGGCTCTTCCTGCACTCGGCCTTGTTGAGGCCTGTGAACTGGGCCCTGATGGGGTTTCCGGTGAAGACGGTCTTTTCGCGATGCCTGAAGGACGACGCCGATTCCTCAAAGCTTATGAAGACTTTGTCGGCGACGGTCTGGAGCATCTTGTTGGTAAGGCCCGGGACCGCGTTCTGCTCGTGGATATAGCAGGGTATGCCTGCCCTGTGTGCCTGGGATATCACGGTCCAGGTGACGTAGCCTCCGGTGCCTATGGCGGCGTCGGGGGCAAAGTCCTTGATGATGGCCGCGGCGTCGCGGCTTCCGTGTATCATGTTCTCAAGGGTCTTGACGTTCTTTACTATGCTGGTCCTGTTGAGGCCTGAGGCGTCTATGCCTTTGATCTCAAAGCCTGCGTCGGGGACGAGCCTGTTCTCCATGCCCTTCTTGGTGCCGATGAAAAGTATCTCGGCGTCGGGCTGATGCTCTTTTATCTTGGACGCTATGGCAATGGCCGGGTAAATGTGTCCACCCGTGCCTCCGCAGCTGAGCAGTATCTTCTTCATTGTTGGGCGGCCTCCTGCTTCTCCTTTGCGGCGGCGTTCAGCATTGCGCTGCGCCTTGAGATGTTCATGACTATACCCAGCTCCGCCAGGACCAGTATGGTGGCGTTGCCGCCCAGGCTGATCAGGGGGAGGACCACCCCGGTGGGCGGGAACGACGCCGTTACCACCGCGATGTTGAGTATTACCTGAAGCGAAAGATGTATTCCCACTCCTGAAGCAAGAAGCATCCCGAAGTAATCTTTGCAGTGTATCGCCGTGCGGAACACCCGCCAGATCACTGCGATATAAAGCATTATGAGGGCTACGACTCCCACCAGGCCCAGTTCTTCTCCTATGATGGCCAGTATGAAGTCGTTCATGGGCTCGGGAAGGTAGAGGGTCTTCTGTATGCTCTGCCCCAGGCCCACGCCGGTCACTCCGCCGGAACCCATGGCGAGAAGTCCCTGCACCACCTGATAGCCGTCGCCCAGGGGGTCGAGGAAGGGGTCGGTAAAGCCTGTGATCCTGGTCCTCATGTATTCTCCGAAAGCCGGGGAGTTGTAGAAGTAAACCAGGGCGACTCCTCCGGCGGCCGCCGCGGCGACCACCAGATACAGGGGAAGTCCCGCGGTAAAGACTATGCCGGCTATGAGCATCACGACTATGCCCGCGGTGGAGAAATTGGGCTGCTTGTATATGAGGATGAAGCATACGCCCATGAGTGCCGCGACCCACAGAAGGGGCAGCAGGGTCTTGACGCCGCAGCGCTTATCTTTGTTCTTGCCCTTGCCGGGAAGAAGCCTTATGTTTACCCTGTCGGGATCGTCGGCGTAAAACCTTGCAAGATATATGATGAGGCAGGTCTTGATGACCTCGCCGGGCATGACCGTGAAGAACTTGAAATTGAGCCAGCGGGTTGCGTTGTTCAGGGTTATGCCCATGGGCGTGTAGATGAGCAGCAGCAATATGAGGCCGACCAGCAGCACCACCTTGGCGAAGGGCCTGATGAAGCGGTAGTCGAAGCGCGAAAAGAATATAAAGGCAGCCCAGCCCACAGCCATCCACTTGAGGTCCTCGAGCAGGTAGTTGTAGGCGTTGCCGAACTTGCTCATGGACACGTAGAGGCTTGAGCTGAAAACCATTATGAGGCCGAAGATGGACAGGGCAGCCGTCAAAACGACTATCCAGAGGTCTCCGTCCTGTTTCTTAAGCTTCTCGCCCTTTTCCGCCATTATCCTTCACGTTCTGCGCTTATGACAGCGCCTTTATCTGAGAGCGTTTACGAGAGCCTTGAAATGCTCTCCCCTCTTCTCGTAGTTGTCGTACATCCCCCAGCTGGCCGAGGCGGGGGAAAGAAGCACCGTATCGCCGGGCTTTGCAAGCCTTCTGCCGTTCCCGACGCACTGCTCCATGTTCTCGCAGAATATCATCCGATCTTCCGGGAAGCCGCACTTGAGGGCGGTGTCGGCAAAACGCCTCGCGGTCTGGCCCAAAAGCAGCAGATATCTGACCTTGCCGCCGAAACCGTTGATAAAATCGGTGAAGTCGGAGTTCTTTTCGTAGCCTCCCGCTATGAGAAGAATGGGGGTCGAGGTCGCTTCTATTGCCTTGATCGAGGCGTCGGGATTGGTGCCCTTGGAGTCGTTGACGTACCTTACGCCCTCGAATTCCCTGACGAACTCTATGCGGTGCTCAACGCCTTTAAAGCTTCTCAAAGCCTTCGAGACCGCTTCGGGCTCTATGCCGGCCGAGAGGGCGACGGCGGCCGCCGCCAGGGCGTTCTCCAGGTTGTGAAGCCCCGGGATGAGGAGCTCATCCCTGCCGCAGAGGACGGTCTTTTCGTCTCCTCTCATAAAGCAAAGCTTCCCGTCTTCAACGAAGGCGCAGCTGCAGTCTCCGAATATGCTTCCAAGCTCTTCTTTAGAGAGCTTCCTTGAGAAGGGGACCTTCTTCGGACCGCCCTCCATTCCCCTCGCGTGCTCCATGAGCAGGGGATCGTCGGCGTTGAACACATAGAAATCGTCTTCTGTCTGGTTCAGGTGGACCAGGTGCTTGACTCTCGCGTACTCTTCAAAGCTTCCGTGCCTGTCCAGGTGGTCGGGAGTTATGTTGAGTATGGCGGATACCCTGGGCCTGAAGGTCGAAATGGTCTCAAGCTGAAAGCTTGATATCTCAGTTACCATAACTGTGTTACAGTCAACACCATTGACGGTATCGGCAACGGGAAGACCGATATTCCCGACGACCTCGGCAGGCCTGCCGGAGGCTTTCACCATCTCACCGACCAGGGTGGTCGTGGTGGTCTTGCCGTTGGTCCCGGTTATCCCGAGGAATATCCCGGGGCAGTTCTCGTAGGCCAGCTGAAGCTCGCCCGAAATAACCGCGCCGTCAGCCGCCGCTTCCCTTACAAGATCCAGCTTCGAGGGGACACCGGGGCTTAATATGAGCTTGTCCCAGCCCTTGGGAGAGGGCTTGTCCCCGAAGAAAAACTTTACCCCTTTATCCCTGAGATCTTTTACAAGCCCGGGGTCAAAGCGCTCTTCGGCCTTGGAATCCCAGACACTCAAGTCCGCCCTTCCGGCAAGGAGCCTTAAGGCCGCCTGGCCCGATCTTCCCAGGCCCAGCACAAGGATCTTTTCCATTTCGCTTCCTCCTTAAGCGGCTCTCCTGAGGGCCGCCATTATGCCTATGTAGGCGATGACGCAGAGGGCCGCAGTGACCAGGGTAAAGACCCTTACGACCTTTACCTCGTCCCAGCCTCCCAGCTCGAAGTGATGATGCAGGGGCGCCATTCTGAAGAAGCGGCGTCCGTTCTGGGTCTTGAACACGAAGACCTGTATTATGACCGAGAGGGCCTCGGCCACGTATATGCCTCCCGCTATGGGAAGGGCCCATTCAACGCATGAGACCGCGGCAAGGGCCGCGAGACCTCCGCCCAGCGCGAGGGACCCGGTGTCCCCCATGAACACTTTGGCGGGATGGCGGTTGTACAAAAGAAAGCCCAGGCAGGCTCCCGAGATGCAGGCGGCGAAGACCCCCGTCTCGGAAAGGACCAGCCTCGGGGCCAGCAGCATGAAGAAGGCGGCGGCTACGGCGGTCACGCTCGCGGCCAGGCCGTCAAGACCGTCGGTCAGGTTTACTCCGTTGGTCATGGCGACCATGACGAAGACCTCAAAGAGTATGCCGAATACCTTGCCTACCCTGAAAGTCCCGAGGAAAGGCACCACCATGTAGTGGGCTCCCCCGTTCCAGACTGCGAATACAGCGGCTGCGAGTATCTGCAGGGCCAGCTTCTGCTTTGCGGTAAGCCCCTCGTTGTGCTTCTTTGTGACCTTGATGTAGTCGTCGAAGAAGCCTATGGCTCCGTAGGCCAGCATGACGAATAGCATTGAAAGCATCGAAGAGACCGAGGATATGACCGGTCCTCCACCGTATGAGGGCTTAATCAGTATTCCCGCTATAACGCAGGCCGTCACGGCGGCGATCATCGCGATGCCGCCCATGGTGGGAGTCCCCGCCTTGGCCAGATGGGCCTGAGGGCCGTCCTCCCTTATGCTCTGCCCGGCCTTGAGCCTTCTCAGCACGGGAAGAAGCGCCGCCATGGCCAGGGCGCAGAGAGCGAAAGACGCGGCAAGAAACGCCAGATAGGGGCAGGATCCCTTTATGTTTTCGATGAGTATTTGCATGCTGTCCTCTTGTTTTCGGGCTTACAGGCCGTATTTCTTCTTGAGTTCTTCGGCGAGCAGGTGTATCCCCGTCGAAAGGGAGCCTTTGACCAGCACCGCGTCGCCGGGCTTTATCATGGCGAAGAGCAGGTCCTTTGCCTCGTCCGCCGTCTCAAAGCCCATGAAGCGGACGGGCTTTACCGAGAGCCTCGTGCCCTCGGCGTAGTAAGCCCTCATGCTTCCTATGGCCATCATCACGTCTATGCCCAGATCCGCGGCGAGCTTTCCTATCCCGATGTGGCTCTCGTTCATGGCGTCTCCCAGCTCCCTCATGTCCGAGATCACGGCGATGCGCCTTTCCGCTTTGACCGAGGCCAGGGTCCTCATGGCCGAGGCCATGGAATCCGGGTTGGCGTTGTAGCTGTCGTCTATGAGCACCGCGCCCCCTATGGGGAAGACCTGAAGCCTCTTGGCCTCTATCTCGGCCCCGGGCATGGCCTTCGCAGCCTCTGAAAGGCTGATGCCGTACTCCAGGCCCAAGGCGGCGGCAAGAGCCCCGTTATGGGCGTTGTGAAGCCCCAGGAAGGGCAGTTCGAAGGCCTGCGAAACTCCGTCCGCAGTAAGGACGAAGCTTATGCCTTCCATCCCCCTGTCCCTGATCTCGCTTATTTTGACCTGAGCTTCTGCGCCTTCTCCGCAGGGTATCATGCGGAAGTTTCCCGAGCTTCTTTTGAGTATCTCTTCCCTTGAGAGGAAGGGGCTGTCGCAGTTGTATATGAGGGGCTGGTCCGGCTTTAAGAAGCTTGTGATCTTAAGCTTTTCTTCCGCTATGCCTTCGCGGCTTCCTATGTACTCCATGTGGACCACGCCCACGTTGGTTATGAGAGCCGCGTGGGGCCTCACCCACTTGCAGTAATCGTAGAGCTCGTCCTTTCTGTCCATGCCCATCTCGATGATGAGAGCCTCTGTGGTCTCATCGGCGAGGAAGCAGGTCATGGCGATGCCCAGATGGGTGTTGTAATTCTTTTTGCTGCATGCCGTGCGGTATTTAGCCGACATGACGGCGGCGCAGAGGGCCTTGGTGGAGGTCTTGCCGGTGCTTCCGGTGACCCCTATCTTGATCAGGTCAAACTGATCCATGTATGCCTTTGCCATCATCTCAAAGGCATACTGGCTGTCTTTTGCAAGGACCCAGGCGCAGTCGTCCAGCCCTTTCAGCCGGGCCTTCGCAGCCTCTTCGTTATCGACTAAAAAGCAGCGGCAGCCCCTCTCATAGGCCTGGCCCATGTACCTGTGCCCGTCGTTGCTGGGGCCCTTGACGCAGACGAAAAGGTCTCCCTCTCCCACCTGGCGGGAATCTATGCCCACGCCGGTCACTATCATATCCTGCCTGCCCCGGAGCTCTCCCCCGCAGGCCTCGGCCAAAAACTTCAAATCAGTGCTTCTCATGGCTTAATCCAGGACCGTGTCGGGTCCCTTGACCTCTTCGTTGGTGTTGTCGAATTCGTAATACAGGGTGACTATGGAGTTCTTGGTCACGTACTCACCCGCCTTGGGGAACTGGTCGACAACGACCATGTTCTCCGTGGTATCTATCTCAGGCGCTATGCGCCAGTTGAGCTCCTTGCCCGCCACCATTCCGATGGCGTCCTCCATGCTCTGGCCGGTCACGTCGGGGACGGTGGTCTTGCCGGAGTTGAGGGTGTTGAGGTCTGCGTTGCTGTACTCGGGCTGTATGTCGAGATACGAAAGCATCGACTGCATTATGTCCCTCGCGATCGGGGCCGCGGTGGTGCTGCCGTACTTTCCTATGCGCGGAGTGTCGACTATGACCAGGCAGACGAACCTGGGATCGTCGATGGGGGCGACTCCTATGAAGGAGCCTATGATGTCGGTCTTGGAGTAGCCTCCGGGCACCGGCTTGCTGGCGGTCCCGGTCTTTCCCCCTACCCTGTAGCCGGGTATCTTGGCGGTTCCCGCGCCGCCTTCCGTGACCACCGATTCCATTATATCCAGCATGTTGGCCGCGGTCTGGGCCGAGACCGAAATGCTCTTGACCTGGGGCTCGTACTCGTAGACCGCCTTGCCTTCGGTGTCCCTGAACTCTTTCAGGAAGTGGGGCTGCATCACCCTGCCCTCGTTGGCAAGGGAGCAGACGGCGGTCACTATGCTGACCGGGGTCACAGCTATGCCCTGCCCGTAAGACATGGTGGCGAGCTCTACGGGTCCGCAGCTGCTCTGGCTGGTTATTATGTTCAGGCCTTCGCCGGGGAAGTCCACCCCGGTCTTTTCGGTTATGCCAAAGGCCTCTATGCCTGCGTAATAGCGCTTTACGCCTATGCGCTGGACCAGCTGTACCATGACCATGTTGCAGGAGTTCTGGACAGCCTGGGCCAGGGACTCTTTCCCGTGGGCCTTGGGCCAGTTCCAGCAGTGGAGGGTCCAGTCGGCGACCTTGGTGGAACCGTTGCAGACGAAGCCCTCGTTCATGTTGGTGACTCCGGTATCCAGGGCTATGGAGGTGGTCATGAGCTTGAAGGTGGAGCCGGGCTCATAGGTGTCGCTGACGCAGAAGCAGCGCCACATCTTGTTCCAGTAGGCCATCTTCTGGTCGGTGGTCATGGCGGCGAAGTTCTCTTCGTCGCCCTCCATGGGGGCTCTGGGGTCGTTGGGGTCGAACTCGTCGGTCTGGGCCATGGCCTTGATCTCGCCGGTCTTCGGGTCCATTACAAGGCACATTACCCTCTGGGCCTTGTAGGTCTCCTTGCCTTCCGCGATCTTCTGCTCGACTATGTACTGTATGTTCTGGTCCAGGGTCAGGACCATGGTGTAGCCGTCCTCGGGCGAATAGTACTTGTTGGTGCCGTAGGACAGGGTGTTCTGCTTGTTGTCCTTGCTGGTGATCCAGCGGCCGTTCTGGCCCGCGAGATACTGGTTGTAGAAGCGCTCAAGCCCCGTGTTTCCAACGTTGTCGTCGGTGATGGACCCCAGGAGCTGCGAAGCGAAAGATCCCAGGGGATAGGAGCGGGAGGCGGTCTCCACCAGCTCTATGCCTGCCATCTTTTCGTCCCTTATCTCGGCAGCAAGGTCCAGATCCACGTTCTTGGCAAGCCTTATGAGCCTTTTTTCCGAGGTTATGACGTCGTATACCGCGTCGTAGTCCATGGACAGGAGCTCCGACAGCCTGGTCGCTTCGTAGAGCAGGTTCTTCTCCTGCTCCTCTTCGGTCTTGCCGTTGTTTTTCACGCTGTCAGGCCTCACCCAGACCGCGTAGGCTGTGCTGCTTATGGCCAGCTTGTTGCCGTTGGCGTCCAGTATGTCGCCCCTTGTCGCGGCTATGACCGAGTCTTTGGTCTGCTGCCTTGCGGCCATCTGGGCCCTCTCGTCGCCCACGACCACCATGTGCCAGCCTACCCTCACCGACAGAGCGCAGAACAGAAGGGAAAACAAAGCAAAGACCGCAAGCACTCTGCCGCGGTTCCTGGCTGTGGTCACCGACCTCTTTTTGCTCTTTTTAACAGTGGTTTCGCCTGCCATGATAAAAGGAAAAACGGCGTCGCGGTATTGACGCCGTTATTGACCGTAAACTGTTTCCTTAAGGGCCAGAGCCAGCTCTCCCCCGCCGGGCTCCGCCTCCTTAAGGTAAACGATCTGTGAAAAATCGGGATAAATGAGGCCCATCTCCAGCGCCCGGGCCTCCAGGTTGTTGATGTTGTTGGCGCTGCGTATCTTGACCTGAAGGCTCTGGATCTGCCTTTCGCAGTCCTGGATGCGCCTCTGGGTCGAGTTGATGTCGAACTGCAGCTGGGTGCTGTAGGCCTTGATGGCGACCACCGCCATCAGCATTATGCCTACAAATACTATCGCCAGAAGTATTTTGTTTTTCTCTCTGCGCGTAATGGGCATTACCCTTGTTCTCCGTCGTTCGGTATCTAAAGCTTTTCTATGACCCTCAGCTTGGCGCTTCTGGCTCTGGGGTTCATCTCAAGCTCTTCTTTGGAAGCCGTCACCGGCTTTCCCGTCACTTTCTTTATGTCGGCTTTCTTTCCGCACACGCAGACCGGGAAATCCGGGGGGCAGGTGCAGGGATTGAGCCTTTTCTGGAAGTATTCTTTTACTATGCGGTCTTCCAGGGAGTGGAAGCTAATGACCGCCAGCCTTCCCCCGCCCGCCAGGACGTCGGTGAAGTCTGCGACCGCTTCTCTCAGTTGGCCCAGCTCGTCGTTTACCTCTATCCTTATGGCCTGGAAGGTCCTCTTGGCCGGATGGGGCCCTTCCCTTCTGGCCGAGGCCGGTATGGCCTTTTTTATGATCTCGACCAGCCGGTATGTGGTCGTTATCGGCTCCTTGCTTCTCTCCCTGACTATGAATTCGGCTATCCTGGCTGCCCAGCGCTCTTCGCCGTAGTCCCTTATGATGCGGGTAAGGTCCTCCCGGCTGTAGCTGTTGACCACGTCTTCCGCGGTCAGGCTGTCGTCCGCGTTCATCCTCATGTCGAGGGGGGCGTCGTGCATATAGGAGAAGCCTCTGGCCTCGTTGTCGAGCTGGAAGGATGAGACGCCCAGATCCAGCAGGGCTCCGTCTATCTTTTCGATGCCCAGGTCTTTAAGCACCGCCTTTATGTCGGCGAAGTTGCTTTGGACCAGTATCTTTCTGCAGGGCGCGGCCGAAAGCCTTTCCCCCGCAGCCGCTATGGCGTCCGCGTCTCTGTCTATGCCTATCAGGGTGCCGCTCTCGCCTATGCGCTCCGCTATCCCTAAGGAGTGACCCGCTCCGCCCAGAGTGCCGTCGACTATGACGGCTCCCGGCTTGGGGGCCAGGTTCTCGAGGACCTGTTCGTAGAGCACCGGCACATGGGAGAATTCCATGGGCTACACCTGATACTTGGCGCTGAAGTCTTTGAACTCGTCGGGATCCAGCTTGCCGCCCTGATCGTCGGACTCGAAGATCTCTCTGGCCCAGATCTCGACCCTGTCGCCGAAGCCTATGGTGACCAGCTCTCTTTTGATGCCGGCGATCTCCCTCAGGTTCTGGGGAAGCACCGTTCTGCCCTGCTTGTCTATCTCGCACTCCACCGCATTGGCGTAGATGTAGCGGATGAAGGCTCTGGCCTGTGGGTCAGACTTGGGAAGGGTCGAAAGCAGCCTCTGCTGCTCGGCCCAGGTCTCCATGGGGTAGATGACCAGGCAGTGGTCGAGGCCCCTTGACAGGACGGCCTTAAAGCCCAGCTCATCCCGAAATCTTGAGGGGATGATGACCCTGTTCTTGGCGTCTATGGAGTTTTGATAGGTGCCCATCAGCAAGGTCTTTTTTCTCTCCTCATCCGCCCCTTTTTAAGGGACGGGCCCTCAGTCAGCGTAAAACAAAACAAGTGCCAAAATCAGCAACTCCACTATAAACCATTTCACTCCAAATAGCAAGGAAAAATGCAAGAAAAATGGGATGAATATTCCACTTTTTCGCAATAAAAAAGACAGGCGGTCCTTGCGCCGTCTGCCGTTGAGCCTGCTCCGGGAATTATGGGAACGCATCAAAAAAGGAGAGGCTTTGCGCCTCTCCGAGATCAGTGAGTTCGTTGCCCGCTTCTCCCTACGACCTCAGCCTGTAGCTGCGCCTGCGCCTTCCCTCTTCGGGGACGACGACCCCATCCTCAACCAGCTTTTCGAGCAGGTTTTTGGACGCGGCAAGACTTATGCCCAGGTGCTCCGCGACCTGCGAGGGGGACGCGCTGATGACATCGGTCAGAAACCCGACTATGGCCTTCATATAGCGGGCGTCCTTTTTCATCAGGTCCAGCTCTTTAGAATCGCATTTTACGTCGCTCTCGCCGCTGCGCCTGTAGGTGTTCTGAGGATCTCCTTCCACGTAGACGGGCCTTAAGCGCCTGGGAGCCTTGGGCACGTTGATTATTACGATATGGTCGCCGTTTACCTCTTCTATAGCGATATCGCTTCTTTTAAGGGTGTTCACGCTGGCCTTCCCGGGGTCGTTCACCAGGGCCCAGAACTCATCGCACAAAGCGCCGGGATCGGGCAGATCCACCGTGTGCAGGCTCTTGTCTTTGAACTCTTCGACCCCCAGAAGTATGAGCCCGCCCATGGTATTCGCGAAGGCGGAGTAGGTCTCCCATATGCTGTGGGGAAGGCCGCCCAGGGCCTTCTTTGCTTCTATGCGGTTGTTTTCCCTGTAAAGCTCCAGTTTTTCAAGATCTATCACGGTCTTTCCTCCTTCGCTTCCTTCGCCCATATAACTAAAGCGGCAATCCTCTCGGACTGCCGCTTCTTGGTGGAGGGAGGTGGATTCGAACCACCGAAAGCTCAGCTAACGGATTTACAGTCCGCTCCCTTTGGCCACTCGGGAATCCCTCCATATTGGAGCTGGCGATCGGAGTCGAACCAACAACCTGCTGATTACAAATCAGCTGCTCTGCCATTGAGCCACGCCAGCACATCGCCGTTTCCTTATTAAGTTTAAAAAGTTGGCGACCCGAACCGGGCTCGAACCGGTGACCTCCAGCGTGACAGGCTGGCATTCTAACCAACTGAACTACCGGGCCGTGGTGGGCGTAATAGGACTCGAACCTATGACCCCCTGCTTGTAAGGCAGGTGCTCTAACCAGCTGAGCTATACGCCCCAGCGCTTACCAGCACTTTTTGTATGATACACGATGACCCCTTTTGTGTCAAGGATTTTCTCGAAAAACTTGAACAAATTCAGAGGGTCTAATATGGCGCGGCCCTGCCCCGCCGGCCTATACGGTAAGCTCCCTTATTTCGGGCTCTTTCAGCCATCTGCCCTGCAGCATGTCGCTGAGCATGGAGACCACGGCATCCTTCTCCTCGGGTTCAAAGAGGAGCTTCACGCCCACATTTTCTGCGAAGCTCGTCTCCGCGATCTCAAAAGCCATGTTCTTTTCGCTGTTCTGAAGCCTTCCCAGCTGGCTGTAGGGTATGTCGGTGGAAAGCTCCAGCAATTCCCTCACCTGATGCCTTCCGGCGGCCTCAAGAGCCAGCCTCGCGGAGCTTGAATACGCTCTCACAAGGCCCCCGGTGCCAAGCTTTATGCCCCCGAAATACCGTATGACCCCCACCGCCACGTTGGTGATCCCCTCTTTCACCAGCAGCTGAACTATGGGAGCCCCCGCGGTACCCTGGGGCTCTCCGTTGTCGGAAGCCCACTGGAGCTGCATCCTGTCGCCTATTACGAAGGCCGGGACGCAGTGGCGGGCGTCCTTGTGCATGGAATCGACATGCTCAAAAAAGGCCTCGGCCTCTTCCCTTGTGCTCACCGGCTTTATGTAGGCGATGAACCTGCTCCTCTCTATGGTCTGCTCCGCCCGGGCTTCTTTTCCGACTGTAGTGTAGAGTACTGCCATGCTTTGGGACGCGCGCCTTAGCGCTTTACTCCTTTTCGGAGACTATGAACTCTTTGAAGCGGTTCCTGTCGGCCTCGCCCAGCTCCATGACCAGGCGGGTGCCGTTTTCAAGATACTCGGTCTCAAGGGGTGCCGACTTTTCCATGAGGGCGGAGACCGCCGAACCCCTGTCGTAGGGCACCAGCAGCTCCACCGTCTTAAGATCGCTGAACAGCAGCTCCTTGACACGCTTCAGGAATTCGTCATAGCCCTCGCCGGTCCTGGTCGACACGGCCACCGCGTCCTTTCTCATGCTTCCCGGCGCGAGATCCGGGACCAGGTCGATCTTGTTGAAGAGGGTAAGGCAGGGCTTGGCCCCTGCTCCCAGTTCGCTTAAGACCTTTTCGGTGACCTCCATCTGAAAATCGTGCTCCGCAAAGGAGGCGTCCACCACGTGGATCAGAAGATCGGCGTAGTTGACCTCTTCGAGAGTGGATCTGAAGGCCTGGACCAGGCTGTGGGGCAGCTTGCTCACGAAGCCTACGGTGTCTATCAGTATAAAGCTGTGGTTGCTGTCGAGGGTTATGAGCCTTTGGGCGGTGTCCAGGGTCGCAAAGAGCATGTCCTTTTCAAGGACCTGCTTCTCCTGCCTTTCCTCCATTTCAAGGAGCCTGTTCATCACAGAGGATTTGCCCGAGTTGGTGTAGCCCACAAGGGCCGCTACGGGAAGCTCGCTGCTCTCCCTTTTGGCCCACTGGGTGCTGCGGGACGCCCTCACCTCTTTAAGCTCAGAGCGTATCTCGTCTATGCGGCTTTGGATGTGGCGCCTGT
>JAFRWQ010000130.1 GCA_017437925.1 Bacillota bacterium | reverse complement strand
GTGCTCAAGCACTCCCTTGAGGTCGCCCATCTTGCAGGCCTCATGGCAGGAGAGCTGGGCTTTGACGTCAAGCTGGCCCAGAGAGCCGGACTTCTGCACGATATAGGCAAGGCCCTCGACCACGAGATCCAGGGCACCCACGTCGACATAGGCATAGACGTGCTGAGAAAGTACAAGGAGCACCAGGCCGTCATCGACGCCATGGCAGCCCACCACGGAGACTACGAGGCCAAGAGCCCCGAGGCCGTCCTCATCGCAGCGGCCGACGCCCTGTCCGCCGCAAGGCCCGGAGCAAGGCGCGAGACCCTCGACACCTACATCAAGAGGCTGCAGAAGCTGGAAGAGATCGCCAACACCACCCCCGGAGTCGAGACCTCCTACGCCATACAGGCGGGCCGCGAGATACGCATCATCGCCAAGCCCGACCAGGTCTCCGACAACGCCATGGAGCTGCTGGCCAGAGAGATCTCCAAGAAGATCGAGAGCGAGCTGGAATACCCGGGCCAGATCAAGGTCAACGTCATCAGAGAGACCAGGGCCGTGGATTACGCCAGGTAGAAAGCCTGCTGAATATATGGTTTTTGACGGACCCGCAGCAATGCGGGTCCGCGGTATGAGAGGACATATAATTGATATATCTTGACAACAGCGCCACCACAAAGCCTCATCCCCTGGTCGCCGAGGCGATGATGAATACCCTGACCCAGGGCTTCGGCAATCCCTCGTCCCTTTACAGGCTGGGCCTTGAGGCCGAAAAGCTGGTGAAGAGCTCGAGGGCGTGGGTCGCAAAAAGCCTTGGGGCGTCCCCCGAAGAGATATTTTTCACCTCGGGAGGAACCGAAAGCGACAACACCGCGATCAAGGGCGTATGGGAGAGCAGAAAAAAGCAGGGCAGAAGGGTCATCACCACCTCGGTGGAGCATCCCGCCGTGCTGGAATGCTTTAAATGGCTTAAGACTCAGGGCGCCGACGTTGTGATCCTTCCGGTAAACGGAGAGGGAGTCGTCGACATCGAAGCCTTTAAGGAGGCATTGACCTCGGACACCATACTGGTCTCGGTCATGCAGGTGAACAACGAGATCGGAGCTGTAATGCCCGTTAAGCTCATGAAGAAGATCATGAGCGAAGCGAAAAGCGGGGCCGTGCTTCACTGCGACGCGGTCCAGGGCTGGGGAAAGGAAGAGTGCGCCGCGGAGTCTCTCGGAGCCGATCTCATCAGCGTCTCGGGCCACAAGGTCCACGGGCCCAAGGGCATAGGAGCCCTTTACGTGAGAAAGGACCTGCACCTTCCCCCCTTCATCCACGGAGGGGGCCAGGAGAGCGGCTTCCGCTCGGGCACAGAGAACATGCCCGGCATCGCGGGGCTCGGCAAGGCGGCGGAGCTCCTCATCAGCGAAAGGGAAGAGAGGCTCATACGCATGGCTGCCGCCCGCGATCACCTTAAGGAGGGAATAGCGGCCGAGATAAGCGACGTTTGCTTCAACGGGTCGGAGGACGCCTGTCCTTCGGTGCTCAACGTGAGCTTCTTGGGCTGCCGGGGCGAGGTGATGCTCCACAGCCTCGACATGAAGGGCATATGCGTCTCGACAGGCTCCGCCTGCTCATCCCACAGCAAAGGAAGCCACGTGCTTTCAGCCATGGGCCTTTCAAAGGAGAGGATAGAAGGCGCGGTGCGCTTCAGCTTCTCGGGGAACAACACCGTTGAAGAGATGGAATACGTGCTGCAGTGCCTTAAAGAGGAGGCCGCCTCCCAGAGGAGGCTCAGGGCCGCCTTCAGGCGCAGAAATTGATAAGGACCGGTTCTTTCAAGCATACCGGATTGGGAAAAGAATATTAAAAATGATCAACGAAAGTGAAAAGATATACATAGTGCGCTGCGGCGAGACCGCCCTCAAGGGCCAGAACAAATCGTTCTTTGAGAGGATGCTGGTCCAGCGCATAAAAAAGATGCTCTCGGGCGTGGAGGACATAAAGGTGGAGAGGGTGGACGGCCTGATCTTCGTCAGGACTCCCCTCGATGCCGACTCCAAGGAGGTGCTCAAAAACGTGGGCAGGGTCTTCGGGGTCGAGTCCATCAGCCCCGCCGTAGAGGTGAACTTCGAGGGTTTGGACGCCGAGGCCGCTCTTTCCGAGACCGGCTCCGCCGCCGCGGCCTTCGCAATGGGCCTCATAGAGGAAAGGAACATAAAGACCTTCAAGATAGACGCCAGGAGGGCGGACAAGATGTTTCCCATCGAGTCGCCCCAGATCGCAAGGCGCATGGGAGCCGCGGTGCTCAAGGGCTGCAAGGTTCTCAAGGTCGACGTCCACGAGCCCGACGCCACCATATTCGTCAATGTGAGAAGGGGCAGGGCCTACGTCTACGAGACCAAGCTCAGCGGCTTCGGGGGACTTCCCCTAGGGACCAACGGCAAGGGCCTGGTGCTGCTCTCGGGCGGCATAGATTCCCCGGTCGCCGCCTTCCTCATGTCCCACAGGGGCATGTACATAGACGCGGTCCACTTCCACTCCTTCCCCTACACCTCGGAGAGGGCATATGAGAAGGTAAAGGAGCTGGCCTCGATACTGGCCTGCTACTGCGGCCGCATCAGGATACACAGCATCAATCTGCTGCCCATACAGGAGCAGATCGTGGAGCATTGCCCCGAGGACGAGACCACCATACTGGTCCGCCGCTTCATGATGAGGATAGCGGAAAAGGTCGCCGCGCAGGAGGAGAGCATGATGCTCATCACCGGCGAGAGCCTGGGCCAGGTGGCCAGCCAGACCGCCGAATCCCTGGTGGTCACCGACAACGCGGTGAGCATGCCCGTCATGAGGCCCCTCATCGCCATGGACAAGACCGAGATCATAGACATAGCCCGCCGCATAGGTACCTACGAAGTATCGATCCAGCCCTATGAGGACTGCTGCACCGTATTCCTGCCCAAGCACCCGGTGACCAGGCCGAGGCTTGAACGCATACTGGCCTCCGAATCCAGGCTCAACGTCGACGCTCTGGTGGAGGCCGCGGTGGCCTCTCAGGAGGTGGACGTGGTCTACGGCAAGGAGTTCTGAGTCTTAAGAACCGTTGAAAAATAAAGATCCGCGCTTCCCCGCCCCTTACGGGCGGGGATTTTTTTATGCCCGAATGTCAAATTTTGTATTTACAAATGCTGGCAGTCGTGTTATCATACAGGTAAATTATGGCACGAGAGGGCGGCAAATGGCAGAGAATAAAAAGAAGACCGTGGGAAGAAAAGGAGAGGACGCGGCCTGCTCCTACCTTGAGAGGAAGGGCTGGAGGATAGTCGCGAGGAACTACCGCTGCCGCTTCGGGGAGATCGACATGATCGCGGCAAAGGACGGCGTACTGGCCTTCATCGAGGTCAAGACCCGGAGCCGCGCCGATTTCGGCTTTCCAAGGGAAGCGGTCAACGCCGAAAAGCAGAGAAAGCTCAGGGCTTCGGCTCAGGTCTTTATGCTGAGAAGGCCCGAGTTTTCGCGCTTTCAGCCAAGAATGGACGTAATAGAGATAAGAGCGGTCGAAGAAGGAGCTCTGCTCAGGCATCTTGAAAACGCTTTTTAGGTTCTTTTGGGATATCTTCGGGGAAGCGATCCCCGGTCTTTGACCCGAGGACCTTCTTTCAAATAACGAAACGAGGAATATGTATGTACGCAAACGTGTTAACGGCAAGCCTTTACGGCCTTGAAGCAGAGATCAGCAGGGTAGAGCTGGATTCGGAGAGCGGCCTGCCCAATTTTACGGTGGTGGGCCTGGCCAACCAGTCCATAAAGGAGGCCAGGGACAGGATACGCTCGGCTGTTATGAACTGCGGCTACAGCTTTCCGCCCTGCCGCATAACCGTGAACCTGATGCCCGCGGGGAGGCGCAAGAAGGGCAGCCACTACGATCTGGCCATAGCCCTGGGCCTTCTCATGTGCACAGGCCAGCTGGCCCTGCAGGGGGATATTCCGGCCTGCTTCGGGGAGCTGAGCCTGGACGGAGGGGTCAGGGGAGTCGAAGGCCTTCTTCCCATGATGACGGGACTTAAAAAGCAGGGCGTAGGCCGCTTTCTGGTCCCGGCGGAGAACCTGGCCGAGGCAAGGCTCGTCAAAGGAGCCGTCATAACCGCGGTGGAAAGCCTCAGCGAGGCGGCTGACCATCTGAGCGGCTTTAAGACCCTGCCCGAGATCACGGCAGACGGCAGCGTTCCTGCGTCGGAAGGGCGAAGCGTCCCGGATTTCAGGGATATAAGGGGGCAGGAGGCTGTGAAAAGGGCTGCCCAGCTGGCAGCGGCGGGCCGGCACGGCCTGCTCATGATAGGGCCTCCCGGCATCGGAAAATCGATGGTCGGCAAGAGGATACCCGGCATAATGCCTCCCATGAGCTACGACGAGATGCTGGACGTGACCAGGATATACAGCGTGGCTGGGGAGCTTAAAGCAGGCAGGTCCATGGTGACCGAAAGGCCCTTCAGGGCTCCCCACCACAGCCTGTCTCCCGCTTCCCTTGTGGGAGGGGGAAGCTGGCCCAGACCGGGGGAGATCTCCCTCGCCCACTGCGGGGTCCTGTTTTTGGACGAGCTTCCCGAGTTTTCGGCCCATACTCTGGACAACCTGCGCCAGCCCATGGAGGAGGGCGAGGTCTCGATCATAAGGGTCAGCGAAAGATGCGTCTATCCCAGCGATTTCATGCTGGTGGCGGCCATGAATCCCTGCCGCTGCGGCTGGTACGGGGACCCGGTGAAAAAGTGCAGCTGCTCGGAAAGCGACAGGAAGCGCTACGCGAGCCGGGTCTCGGGGCCGCTTCTTGACCGCATAGACATACACGTTGTCATGGAGAGGATAGTCTACGAGCAGCTGGATATAGGGGGAGGGGCGTCGCCGGTCGACAGCGCGGCCTTAAGGGCCGGGGTGGAAAGGGCCGAGGCGGTCCAAAGGGAGCGCTTTAAGGGAAAGGAGCTCTGCAGGAACGGCAGGCTCAGCCCCGACCAGATCAGAAAGTACTGCGCCCTGGACGCCGAGTGCGGCGAGATCATGAAGCTGGCCTATGCCAGACTGAATCTTTCCGCCAGATCCTACCACAGGGTGCTCAGGGTCGCCAGGACCGCGGCGGATATAGAAGGGAGCGAAAACATAAGGCCCGAACACCTGCTCGAGGCTTTGAGCTACAGGATACCCGAAAAATACTTCAGCTGAGGACCTTTGCCAACGCAAGGAGGATGATTTGACCGAGATCAAAACCGAAAAGAACGATGATGAGATGCGGACTCTGTGCTCCGTATGGTTCTCTTCGATAAGGGCGCTTTCCGCGTTTCAGAGGAGGGCGCTTCTTGAAGAACTGGGCGGCGCAGAAGAGATATACAAAGCCGAAAGCGGCCTCATAAAAGAGGTCTGCTGCAGAAGAAAGGAGCTGTCCAAGGTCACCGAAGGAGCCCTGAAAAGGCTGAATTCCAAGGATCTTGCCCTTCCCATGGAGATCCTTAAGACCTGCCGTCTGAAAGGCATAAAGACCGTTATATGGGGCTCCTCTGACTATCCTGAGAGCCTTGCCCGGATCCCGGATCCTCCTTCGCTTTTGTACGCCATAGGAGATACCGGCCTCATGAACACCCCCTGCGCCGCCGTCGTCGGGACCCGCCGTTCGTCCCCCTACGGCCGCTGAGCAGCCCTTGAGATAGGGAAAAGGATAGGCTCCGCCGGGGTCACTCTGGTCAGCGGCATGGCGGAGGGCATAGATTCCTGGGGCCATAAGGGCTGCCTTGAGGGCGGGGGAAAGACCATAGCGGTGCTGGGCACCGGAGTTGACGTGTGCTTTCCCAGGTCCAACGGAGAACTGTATAAAAGGATAGCCTCTGAAGGCCTGCTGCTCAGCGAATATGTGCCCGGCGAGTGGGGCAGAGCCTGCAATTTCCCGGAGAGGAATCGCATAATCAGCGGCCTTTCTTCTGCCGTGATAGTGATCGAGGGGGCCCTTAAGAGCGGTTCCATGATCACGGCGGGCCTTGCCGCAGAGCAGGGAAGGGACGTCTACGCGGTCCCGGGCAACATAAACCAGCCCAACAGCGTGGGCGTCAACAAGCTCATAGCCGACGGGGCCTATCCGGTCTTTACTCTTGACGGCCTTGAAGAGAGCCTGGGGCTTAAGGCTATGAGGGCGAGGAAAGAGGCCGAGGCCTTGTCCCCTCTTGAAAAGCGCCTGCTGGCTCTGGTGATCGAGAATCCCGGAGCCGGCTGCGAATACCTAGCGTCAAAGCTGGACGAGAGCCCGGTCATGCTGCGGACCCTCCTTATGGCCATGGAGCTGAAGGGGCTGGTCCGCTGCGAAAGCGAGGCCTACTTCGCCTGCTGAAGGCTTTTCCGCCCGCGGGAAGGGCCTTTTTGGCGCGCCTCCTTTT
>JAFRWQ010000129.1 GCA_017437925.1 Bacillota bacterium | reverse complement strand
TCCTCCTCAAGGGCGCTGAAGGCTTCCTCAAAGCTCATCCTGACTTCTTCCTTCTTCGCTTTCATGCTTTCTCCCTTCCTTCGGGCCTTACCCTTACAGCGCCGTCTTCGAACATCAGATCCAAAGCCTCCGCCTTCCGGGCGTCCTTCGCAGTTGTGATCCAGGCTCCGTTTTCGTCCTTGACCGCCGCGTAGCCCCTCTTGAGTATCTCCATGGGACCCGCCCCGTCAAGGACCGACTTTATGAGCTGAAGCTTCATGCTCCTTTGAGCCACCGTGTCGGCAGCGGAGCTTCTTATGAGTTCTATAGCCCTGTCCGCCCTCTGCCGCCTTGAATCCACCAGGTTCTCAAGGCTTGTCCTGCAGAGCTGCCTTGCCGAATCCGCCCTGACCGAGTAGGATTCTATACCCGATCTCAGCAGGGCTCCCAGTCTTTCGGGCGATGCCATCCTCATGGCGTCCCTGTACACGTCTATGTGGGGGACGGCCAGCTCGGCCGCAGCGGTGGGAGTCGCCCCCCTTACGTCGGCCGCCATGTCGCAGATGGTCACGTCGACCTCGTGGCCGACCGCCGAGATAACGGGGATCTTGGAAGCTCTGACCGCCCTCGCCACCGGCTCCTCGTTGAAGCTCCACAGGTCCTCTTTGGAGCCCCCGCCCATTCCGACTATCAGGATGTCCAGGTCGGGATACCTCAGATTCATTGCCCTGATGCCCTCGCATATGCCGGCCGCGGCTCCCGGACCCTGGACCAGGCAGGGATATATCACCAGGTCGACCAGGGGATTTCTCCTCTTGACGGTGCTCACTATGTCGTGGACCGCCGCTCCCGTGGGAGAAGTCACGACCCCGATGCGCCTCGGAAATTCGGGAAGCGGACGCTTTAAACTCTCGTCGAACAGCCCTTCCTTCTGAAGCTTTTCCTTTAGCTTTTCGAAAGCCGCGTTGAGAGCCCCTTCGCCTGCAGCCTCTATGTCCCTGATGTTGAGAGAGTAGTAGCCTCCCCTCTCATAAACCGAGATGCTGCCGCTCGCCAGGATCTCCATGCCCTCGTCGAGCTCGAACCTGAGCAAGGGCACTCTGTCGGCCGCCAGGAAGCAGTTCAGCCTGCTGCTTTCGTCCTTCAGGGTGAAGTAGACGTGGCCGCTGCCGTGGAAGGTCAGCTTGGAGATCTCTCCCCGCACAGTCACGTTGGACAGTATCGGGTCGGAAGCCAGGGTCCTCTTTATGTAGTTGTTCAGCTGCGATACCGATACGGGTCTCATATATTCTCTAATCTGACAATCGCTCTACGCTTCGGATCCGAAAAAGCTTGGAATCGCTGCGGGGTCCTGCCGCTCGGTTTCCCCACCCTGCGGTCTATAGTCCTCGGGCGGGGATGCCCCGCCTCGCGTCACCCCTCCGCTTCTGGAACGCGAGCAGACCTCCGGGCGATGTCCGCTGCGTGAGGGGGACCATCGCGGGTCGCGGCACTCAGCGATTGAGGCGGACGAAGTACGCCGAAGAGCTTAGTGCGAGGAGAAGACTTTTGCATGGATATTCACCGCGACTGAGCGGTGATAACCGCGAAGAGCGGATGAATATCCTGCGAAAAAGGCTTCGACGAGGGCCCGCTCGGGG
>JAFRWQ010000128.1 GCA_017437925.1 Bacillota bacterium | reverse complement strand
AGGACCATCAGCTGCATGTTGGCGCAGGCTCTTCCTATGGGTACGGGCTCATCTTCGGCGAATTCCCTGTCGACCCTGTAGAAACAGCAGTCCACGGTGGTCTCCGTAGGGCCGTAAACATTTATTATCTCGGCCTCGGGGGCCGCCTTCTTCCATATACCGATCTGCTTTGCCCTCAGGGCTTCTCCCCCCAGCACTATGCGCTTTAAGTACAGGGGCCGGTGCTTTTCGAGGACCCTGCTGTTCGCCACCAGATCGAAAGCCGAGGTCGCCCAGTTGAGCACGCTGACCCCGTTCTCGTTGAGGTACTTTATGAGCAGCGAGGGGAACATGAAGAGCTTTCTGGGCAGTATGTGGACCGTCGCTCCGGTCCTGAGGCAGGGGAAAAGATCCCTTCCAGAGGCGTCGAAATAGAAGGGAGGCTGGTTACCGCAGACGTCTTCTTCGGAGCTTCCGAACTCTTCGCAGTACCACTCGGTGAAATCGATGAGGTTTCCGTGGGAGACAGCGATGCCCTTGGGTTCTCCGGTGGACCCGGAGGTAAAGAATACGTAGGCGGGGTCTATGTCGAGGACCGTACCTCTGCGCTTTTTGAGATCCTCTTCGTCTATAGGGCCTGCGGCGGCCTCTTCCGGGTTTATAAAACCGGTCCCGAAGGCCTCGCAGAGCTCTCCGACCTTTTCCTTATCGTCTTCGTTTCCCATGAGGGCAGCGGGCCTTAAACGCTCAAAGATCTTTTCCATGCGCGCCTTTGGCATGGCCCTGTCCAGGGGGACGTAGAAATTCCCCGAGGCAAGGACTCCCAGAAAGCCCGCGACGCTCATTATGTCCCTTCCGGTCATGACGAAGACGGGCCTCGCGTAGGGAGGAAGAGCGGGAAGCTCCACAGCCTCCGCCGCCGCCGTCCCTATGGCAAGGGCCATGGAATAAAGGCGCGAAAAGCTGACGCTTCCCTTTTCGTCAACGAAAGCGGTCTTGTCCGGCAGTCTTTTCGCCATATTCTCAAGGTAATCGAAGATGTTGGTCTGCATCGCGCTTTAAATTATCTCGTAGCTGCCGTCGGCGCTGAGCCTGAGGGCTGAGGAGAAGGTCTGCCTCACCAGCTTCACCATGGCCTCCACGTCCTTTGCCGCCACGGTCTCGTAGGGAGAGTGCATGGCCAGCTGGGCCGCGCCTATGTCTGCTGTGAGCAGGGGTATCTGGTGCTGTGAGAGATTGCCCAGGGTGCCGCCGCCGACTATGTCCGAGTGGTTGGTAAAGACCTGGACCGGGGCATTCGCCTTTTCGGCCATGGCCCTCACGATGCCGGTGCTCAGGGCGTCGGTGGTGTACTTCTGGCTCGCGCTGTACTTGAGCAGGACTCCGCCGCCCAGCACGGGACGGTTCACCGGGTCGCACTTGTCTTCCCTGTTGGGATGAAGGGCGTGGCCGTTGTCACCCGAGAGCATGAAGCTCTGGGCGATCTTTGCCGTGTAGGCGCTGTAGCCGAGGCCCAGGCTCTCGCAGATGCGGAGCATCACGTCCTTAAGGATGGTGGACAGGGCGCCCTGTCTGCTTGAGGAGCCGACCTCCTCGTTGTCGTATATCACGTGGACGGGTATGGCTTTGGAAGGACTGCTCTCCAAAAAGCCCATGAGGGAGCAGTAGCCGCAGAGCACGTCGTCCAGCTTGGGAGAGGAGAGGAACTCCCTGTCGGCGCCCCAGAACGAAGGAGCCTGGCGGTTGTAAAGGAAGAGGTCTCCCGCTATTATGTCCTTTCTTTCAAGGCCGCATTCCTCCGCGATCAGGTCCATGAGGCGCCTGTCCTTGTTTATCGAAAAGAGAGGCAGCAGGTCCTTCTGAACGTGGTACTCGTAGCCCTTGTTCACCTCTCTGTTCATGTGTATGGCCAGATTGGGTATCATCAGCAGGTCTCTGTCAACCTTGACGTTGACGGACTTTATGCCCTTTTCGGTCTTTACGCAGACTCTTCCCGCGACGGACAGGGGCCTGTCGAACCAGGGTCCGTAAATGGCGCCGCCGTAGCCCTCCACGTTGAGCTTTACATAATACCCGTTTACGTTCATCTCCGGGTTTTCCTTGATCTTGAATGTCGGAGAGTCGCAGTGGCTGGCCATGACCATAAAGCCTGTGAATTCAGGCTCTTCGGGCATTCTGAAGGCTATGAGCGAGGACCCGTTCCTGGTCAGGTAATAGCCTTTCCCGGCATCGAGCTTCCACTCATCGGCTTCGTTCAGCAGGGTGTAGCCGGCCTTTTCGAGCAGCTCGGCATTTCCTTCGACCACATGGAAGCACGAGGGATGCTCCTGGATGAAACGGCCCAGCTCAAGGGCATAGTTCTTGGACATTTTTATTTCCTCCCGGTTAATTATTGCGAAGCCTTCGGCTTCCATTTTTCGTTGTGATAGCGCAGGTACAGGGGAACGCTGGTTATGATCCAGGTCAGAGGATAGCACCAGCAGAGGCAGTCCAGAGTCGGCACCATCCTGAACACAGTATACACCCATATCACCCTCAGAAGGCAGGTGCAAATGCCTATGATGAGCACCGGCACCTTGGCGTCCCCCACCCCTCTCAAGGCTCCCGACATTATCTCTATGAAGGTCCAGACCACGTAGAAAGGCACGAAGAAGTGCAGTATGTGGGCTGTCACTTCTATGAGTTCGCCGTCGTCGGTGAAGAGTGTCAGCAGCTGCTTTGCGAAGAGGAGCAGGATAGCCATCACGACCAGGGTAAAGACCATGAAGATCTTCAGGCTTACCTTGACCGAATCCTTGATGCGCTGATAATCCCCGGCTCCGAAGTTCTGGCCGACGAAGTTGATCACTGCGGTCCCCACGGCCGTCATTATGGCCCAGTAGAAGCCGTCCAGCTTTCCGTTCAGGGTCCAGGCCGCAACAACCATCGGTCCCAGAGAGTTGATACCCACCTGGACCAGCATGTTGGATATGCTGTACATGCTGCTCTGAAGCCCAGAGGGGAGGCCTATGCTCATCATCTTTTTCAGTATCTGGCCGTCTATCCTGAAAGGTGAAAAGACCAGCCTGTAGCTTTCCCTCGCCGTGTACATGCGCAGAAGCACCATGAAGGCCGAAACGAACTGCGAGAGCGCCGTCGCAAGGGCGGCGCCGTAAACTCCCATTCCCAGGCCCACGACGAAGACCAGGTCGAGCACTATGTTCACGACGCAGCAGCAGGCCAGGTAGAAGAAGGGCCTTCTGGAATCCCCCGAAGCCCTGAGTATGCCGGCCCCCATGTTGTATATCATGACGGCCCAGGCCGCCGAAAAGCAGAGCTTAAGATAGAGGGCGGAGTCGTCGAGGATCACGGCGGGGGTCTTCATGGCGATGAGCATGGGTCTTGCCAGTATCACGCCCAAAACCGAAACGGTGACTCCTATGATATTGCATATGCTGAATCCGGTCCTTGCTGCGGCGCCCACCCTTTTGGTGTCACCGGAGCCGTAGAAATGAGCGACTATGACGGCTGAACCGCTGGTCATGGCAATGAAAAAGCCGACCATGACGTTGAGTATGTGGCCGACGCTTCCGCCCACGGCCGCCAGGGCATTGGTTCCGACGAACTTGCCCACTATGGCCGCGTCCACCGCATTGTAAAGCTGCTGGAACATAGTTCCGGCAGCTACAGGTAAAAAGAAGATTATTAACTTTTTCCAGATCAGACCTCTTGTGAGATCGTTCTTAGAATCAGAGATTTCCCCGTACCGTCCTTTCGGATGATACTATATCACTATTCGCCTTTCTTGTCATCAGGGCTTTCGGCGGTATAGTCCACCGGCGCAGGCTCCCGGCCCTTGTTTCTGCGGGCCTCGGCGGCAGCCTTCCTGGCCGCCCTCTTCTCCGCTCTCTTCTCGGCTCCGGGGAGCTTTACGGGGGCGAAGAGCCTGCTCAGTATCCTGAACTTGAAGATCAGTATCAGTATGATCAGGATGATAATGAGCGTGAACATGTTGTAGACCAGCCAGATCACGAAGTCCTCGCAGCCCTCGACGAAGTCGGAGCAGGCGTTCTTGAAGCTCCTGGCGACCCTGGCGCCGAAGCTGGGATCCTCGATTATGACCTCGGTCTCCCGGGTGACCTCGCTGAGCTGCAGGTAGACGGTAGAGTAGCCTATGAGGCTGTTGTAGCGGTTGAGGGTCGAGGAGTAGGACTCCAGCTCGTACTCGCAGTTGGAGAGAGCGTTCTCAAGCTCGATGATGTCGGTCATCTCCACGGCGTTGGAAAGAAGCTCCTGAAGCCTCTTCTGCTTGATCTTGAGGGTCTCGATGTGGCCCTCGGTCTCCGAGTACTGCAGGCCTATGTCCTGGACGCTCTCGTTCTGGTCCACCACGTGGAAGCCCTCGCCTATGGAGTACACGAAGGTGCTGTAGGCCGATGCAGGAACCCTTATGGTGTAGCTGGCGTTGCGGTAGTTGTTCTTGTAGTTATAGGCTCCGTTGTAGGTGTAGACGTTCTCGAAGTAACCTCCGCATTCCTCGACCATCTGGCGCAGAGCCTTCACACTGTTGTCGAACTCGGTGGTCTGCACGGTGAGATTCGCGGTGTAAATGAGCTTGACGTCGGGCCTGTTCAGGGGGTTCTCGACGCTCGCTCCGCCGCTGTACCCGTCGGAAGGCTTCGCCTCAGCCGGCATCTCGGGCGAATAAACCATCTCAGTCTCAGCCTTGGCGTCCGAGGCGTACCAGCCGTTGGAGCCGGACTGGGGCGCCATGGCGGGGGTGGAGGACTGCGCCATCTCGTTGTACGAGCTCTTGGCGGAGCCTCCGCAGGCGCAAAGGCCAAGCATCAGGGCGGCTATGATCAGAGCCGACGCGCATATCTTAAAGCTTCTTTTCATTTTCTATGACCTCCGTTATATCGGCGGGACTGTGAAGTTGCGCCGCTACTCAACGTGATTGACGACGCCGCAGAAGAGAGGCAGCCCGTCGGAACTTACTATCTCGAATATGAAGGGCCTGTCGAGTATGAACTCGAAGGGAGGCTCCTCTATGAGGGCGGCTGTGGCCTTGACCATTATGACGGTGTAGGCCGCGGCCTCGACTCCGTCCTCGTCGGCCTTGACCCTTACCGCGTGGCTTATCTCGTCCACCGCGAGGGACTGGTCGCTTAAGGGGCTGAAGTCGGCCTTGCCGCCGAACACGTCGGTGACGCCCAGCTCGGTCAGGCCTTCTATCAGATCTTTTTCGGAATCGGCGTCGAATTTGGGCATCTTTATCATGACCCTCGCGCTTTCCGACCCGTCCTCGCCCAAAGGCCTGGTCAGATAGCCGTACAGCTTGTCAGAGGCTGCCAGCTCCTCGGCTGAAGTGCCCTCGTCGGGGAGTATGAGCCTCATGCTGTCCCCGCCGTTGAGGGACAGAGACACGGCCTTGAAGCCGTCGCCCTTGTACAGGGGCATGTAGCCGGTGCGCCTCATGAAGGGCGCGGTCTCGTCCCCGGTCTCGGCGTGGAACACGTCGTCCCTGGTGATCTCGGGGGCGAAGCTGTCGGTCCACGAAGCCTTGTAGTAGAGGGTCGAGGCGATGATCGCCCTCAGCTGGTCGCTGAACTCTATCTCCTGGATGTGCTCGTCGAGAAGGCCCTTGGTCATCCCGCTGAGCCAGTCGGTAAAGGCCTTCTGGACCGCTGCCGACTGCAGGTCTCCTATGTAGGACGAAGCGAAGTAGTTTTCGGCGAGCCTGTCGAGTACGTCGGTCTTGTACTTCAGCTGGTCGTCCAGCCAGATCGAAGCCCCGGGAAGGCTGGTCTTTCTGCCGTCGTCCACGTAGGCGGCGTACCAGATCTTAGAAGCCTTTTCTCTTAAAGCGTCTATATCGGTAAGCCCCAGAACGTCCAGTATCTGCTGCCTCGTATCGCCGTCGGTGGTCTCGGCCAGCATCGAAAGGGCCATGTAGACGTTGACCGGCGAATAGAGGACGTTCTCGCCGTTTTTCGACCTCAGGAAGACCTTCATGGTCTGTTCGGTGAAGCTCTCAAGGCCCTTGGCCGCCCCGGCGGAGAGCTTCGCCCTCTCGTCTGCATCGGCCTGCCAGGCATTCATCTGCTCCTTGCGGTTCTTGTTGTATTCGTTCCAGTCGAAGCCTGAGGCGTAGGCCTCCTCTCCCGGCTCCTCCGGGTATTTGGCCTGCTCGGGATAGGAGGCTTCTGCGGTATAGACCAGGCCTTCCCCTTCCTCTGAACCGGTCACGCTGCCCTCGGGCTTTGCTGAGGGCTCCTCCTTGCTGATATCTCCGTTTATCAGCTGGTCTATGGCGTCCGATGCGGCCTGGGACGATGCTTCGGCGAACTGCTCGGCGGCCTCGGGTGCCATGGGAGAAGCTTCGGGCGTCCCGGCGCTCTTCATACCGTTCATCAGTGACGGATCCGAGTGGAGCAGCCCCATGGCCAGGACCGCTGCCGCCGCTATGGCGGATCCTATTCTTATCATCTTTTTATACCTCCCCGGCAGGCCCTGCCTGACTTTGACTTCTTTTCTTTCTTCCTTTTCTTCAGCGGGTCCGGAAGATCCCGCTTCTTCCGCCGGGAGCGCCGTCCCGCCGGACTCTTCCGATTCGGCGGCAGTCCCCTCTGCCGCCTCCTCTATATACTTCTCGTCGACAAAGCTGAGGGCTCTCAGCAGCGTTTCGTTATTCATATTTCAAACCCCTCTTTCGACAATGCGTCTTTAAGCTGCTGCCTCAGCCTGTAAAGGATGACCTTTACATTGCTT
>JAFRWQ010000014.1 GCA_017437925.1 Bacillota bacterium | reverse complement strand
TTAAGATCCAGGTAGACGTAGCGGGTCTTGCTGAGCATGAGGGTCATCGCTATGACCGTCGCAGTGGTCTGGCCGATGACGGTGGCAAGGGACGCGCCGACGACCTCCATGCGGGGGAAGCCGAACTTGCCGTATATCAGCAGATAGTTGAAGACCACGTTGACCACGTTGGCGGTGGTGTTGTAGAAGAGGGGCATTTTGGTATCGCCGCAGCCGCGAAGGGAAGCGGTGCAGGTGAAGGTCATGCACAGGGGTATCATTCCGTACATCTGGATGCGGAAATACTCGGTGGCATAACCGATGGTAGCCTCGGATATGCCCTTTCCTGCTAAAAGCAAAATGAAGGGCCTCGCCACATAGGTCCCTACCAGCATGACGATGGCTGCAAGGATCATGTTGATCACAAGGGACTGTCTGTAGACCTGATTGGCCTTCTTCTGATCTCCCTGGCCCCTGAAGCGGGCGACCATGGCGGTGGAGCCCATGTTGAGGGCCATTATCATGGTCATCAGCAGCATCTTGGGCTGCATGGAAAGACCGACCGCCGACAGAGCCTGGACGCCCAGTTCTCCGGGAAGTCTTCCTACCATGATCTGGTCCGCCATGCTGGTGAGCTGGGTAAGTATGAGCTCAAAGAGCGAAGGCAGAGCGATGGTTATTATGTCCTTGTAAAGTTCCGAATGGGAGACGCCCTGCGGGATGGGCGATTTTTTGAATTTCTCATCGGGAGACGGCCAGTCCTCCGGCTTTCCGTAAGGAAGCTCATCCAGAGTCGTCCTTACGATCTTGACTTTCTTATCCTGTTCCTTTTCCATAAAGCCTCATTTCTTTTTCGGGCTATTCCTTTTGCGAATGATAATTATAACAGAAATTTTACTGATTTGTTAGACTGAACGTACATAATAATGTCTTAATAACAGACAAATAAGCAGGCTGCGCCTGAATTATTTCGCAGGGCTTTTCGTTAAATACTGCCCTGAAAGACAGGTCCCGGAGCATGCTCCGCATCCTGCGCGCCTATTTATCGTAATTATAATCCATTACCTTTCGCTAACACAATGGCGAAAGTCAAAACCGCTTGAAAAATCAAGGGGCTGAGAATATAATCTTTAACTGCTTCGGCCGCGTTGAAAACGATGATGCGGCGTAGAGAAGCAGGGGTAAAAATGAAAAAAACGACTTCCGAAAAGGATAACCTGATAAAAAAGATCGATAAGAGCATAAAAGCGTGGACGGCGGCGCATTCCGAAAGGATCGTGATAAGTTTTCCCGTCGCCCTCTGCGCCTGGCTGGAGCTCAGCCTTCACATCTGCGACATGAGCCCGCTGAAATTCTTCGCGGTTTACGGCCTCTTCGCGGCGTCCCTGGGATGCCTGCTCGCGGCCATCACCTCCCTCTTCAAGGGAAAAGGAAAGCTCATATTCGTAAGGACGGTCTCGATCATCGCGACCCTCATCTTCCTAGTCGAATACATAGCGAAGGAGATCCTTCAGACCTACTACCCGGCCTCCATCCTCGGGACGGCGGCGGGAAACAGGCTCTATCAGTTCATTGGAGCCATCCTTAAGGCCATCGCCCTCCACATCCCACAGATCATCTTCATATCGCTTCCGCTGATATTCCTGCTTATTTACGGTAAACATGTTTACGTCAACAGCATGAAAAACACAGGGGCAAACGTAAAAACCGATGGTGAGGCAAGTCCATCGGAAGGACGCCGCGCCAAAAGGGCCGGAAGAAAGCACATGAGTACCTTCGTCAAATACGCCCTGCTCTTTGTGGTCTTCCACATCTGCGGACTGTCCAGCCTGACCCTGCCCTGGGAGGGCGACATGGTCCCCGCTGACCTGTACAGGATGGATATAAACTACAACGAGCAGGTCCAGCAGCTGGGCCTTTACACCATGCTCAGGCTCGACGTCAAGCACATGTTCGTCCCCGCCGACTACGGCAGCGAATTCGATCCCAGCCTCATCGCTAAGACCGAGGAACCAGCGCAGCCTCAGGAGCCCGAAGACCTGTCCAGCCCCAAATTCGAAGACCAGACCAAGGAGGACCCCGTCCCCGGGCAGCCCACCGAGCCGGAACCGGTCAAGGAGCCCGAACCGGACCCCGTCGACAGGTCCCCCAACGTGATGGACCTGGATCTGGCGGGCCTTGCCGAGACCACCAAGAACAAGGATATCAAGTGGCTCTGCGACTACTATTCCAACGTCACGCCGACCAATAAGAACGAATATACCGGCATGTTCGAGGGCTACAACGTGGTGTTCTTCACCGTCGAAGCCCTGGACACCTGGGCGGTCAGCGAAAAGTACACCCCGACCCTGTACAGGATGATGAACGAGGGCTTCATCTTCAACAATTTCTACACGGCCCTCCACTTCACCAGC
>JAFRWQ010000127.1 GCA_017437925.1 Bacillota bacterium | reverse complement strand
TCGACCAGCCTGCCCTCTTTCACGTATAGCTGGCCGCAGGCCGAGACGCTGCCGTCTGCCGCGCCGTTCTTTACGTCCGGATCCTTTCCGGGGATGACGCCTTTCGCGGAGCAGCCCGCGAGGAGCAGTACGCCCAGGATCATGACCATTTTAAGCAATTTACTTCCCGTAGCCCCGCTCCTTTCTACGCGCAGAAAAACACTTTCCCTTATATAAAGATTGTAGCATAAGCCCGGCAATGCTTCAATTAAAACCGCGCGAAATGTGTTCCCTCGGGAAACGAAAAGAGCCGGGTCTGCGGGCCCTTACCAGCAAAAGCAGGGACAAATGCAGGCTTTATCACAAATAGTCCCCATTGCGGTCCGGATCATGATCCCTGATGAAGCAGCCCGCGATCCAATTGGCAGTTTTCCTTTCTCACCGGGATCTTTCCCCCGCGGCAAGAGGCCAATATGATATACTTTAGGCATGCATATGAAGGAAGATCGGAGCATGACGGTAAGCAAAGGGCCCCGCAACGGACAGCGGGCACCGGATCAGCTTCTTTGCAGGGAGAAAAGCCCATGAAGCAGTATTTTATCGCGAGCCTTTGCCGCGAAGGGGTCCTCGGAGGCGGTATCATCGCAGATGACGAGGGTATAACATTCAAAACGTACAAACTGACCGTTTCGCCCAGGTTCAGGGATCTTAAGATGAGATACGAAGACATCCTGGATCACTCAAGAAAAAGGATACTCTGCTTCGCTGTTTTTACGATATCGATGAACGACGGGGAGAACTACCGGTTCATTATCTTCTCCCCGAAACGTTTTGATGCCCTGTTGACCGAAAAAGCGAAACGCTGAGATCCAGCCTTCCGAGATCTGCAGGATGTTTATTCTAACGGGATACCACAAGAACGGAGTTTATCGGGAGATCATGAAGATCAAGCTTAAGCCGAACGGCAATATAATAGTTCAGAAGCTGCGGATCAGCAGGATACCGACGCTGGTCCTAAGACCTGCGAAGACCCCTGAGATCCCCGTCGCGGTCCTTTGGATCCACGGGGGAGGCTATATCACCGGCATGAAGGAAATGGTCTATATGAGCAGAGCCATGGACCTGGTGGAGAGGCACGGTGCGACTGTGTTCTCTCCCGGCTACAGGCTCGCGTGGCAGAAGCCTTATCCGGCGGCTCTGGATGACTGCTTTGCGGTCCTCGAGCATATCGTCAGCCATCGGAACGGGCTCAACGCGGAGAAGATCGTGGTCGGAGGCGAGAGCGCGGGGGGAGGCCTTGCGGCAGCTGTCTGCATGATGGCCAGAGACCGCGGACTTCATATCGATCTTCAGATGCCTCTGTATCCGATGATCAGCAATATCGATACCGAAAGCTCAAGGGACAATCACGGCAGGGTCTGGAACACGCGCAGGAATCACTTCGGATGGCGCTTGTATTTAAGGTCCGACGCCAAGAAGACCGTTTCCCCCTATGCGTCGCCGGCGCAGCAGACCGACTATACGGGGCTTCCGCCCTGCTACACTTTTGTGGGTGACGGCGAGCCCTTCTATAAAGAGACGCTGGATTACGTCGCGGCCCTTCAGGCGGCGGGCGTGGAGGCGGAGGCGGATGTTTATCCGACGGATCTTCACGCCTTCGACATGCTCGAGCCGGATGACGAGGTAAGCAAAGAGGCAGTCCACAGGTTCAACGAGCATTTCGAAAAGTTCTTGGGACGGTGATCAGACAGGCCCGGATCCGCAAGCGTCTATCGCCTCAGGAAGTGACAGCATCTGTATACCGGCATACCGAAAGGATCCGGC
>JAFRWQ010000126.1 GCA_017437925.1 Bacillota bacterium | reverse complement strand
CGTTGCGCTTCAGGGCGTACTGCCCCCGATCGCGTTTTAAGGTGTGCTGCCCGCAGTCCGGTTTTACAGCGCGCCGTCCGCCGCCCTTATCTCTCCGGCTCCCGACCGGGTTATATACAGGATCCTGTCCCCGAGATCGAGGGAGAACACCTTAAATCCCCGGACTTTTTCCTCTTCACATTTTAATGCTTAAAATATAGTGCATCCCGGTCCAAAAGGCAATGCAGACGTTCAAGATGACCGCGCCTGATCTGTCCGCCGGCCTGATGCTCTATGGATCTTCGATCACGGACCTGCCCGCTTCCCGGCCGGACCGACCACATCAGGGCCCGGCTCATCCTGCCCTCATAAATCCCCCGCGCCCTTGATATGGCGCGTCTTTTTTGATAAAATAATACAGCATATGGACACAATGTGTCCCGAGGGCAGAAGGCGGGCAAAAGCGCCCTCCGCCCTCAAGACATCACATAAAGGAGGAACTGATGAGCGTAAAATACGTTGAGAGAAAAGGGACGGGCAGCAGAAAGTGGGACGGCATGTGGAGCCGCTTCGGCAGCGACGATCTCATAGCCATGTGGATAGCCGACATGGATTTCGAACTGGCTGAGCCCATAAAGGAGGCCCTCAAGGACCATATCGACAAGTATCCCCTGGGCTACTCCATCCCGCCCGAGAGCTACTACGAGAACTTCATCGAGTGGGAGAGGAAATACCACGGCTACGAGGTCAAGAGGGAATGGATATGCTTCGGCTTCGGCATAGTCGCCGCCTTCAACATGGTGGTGCTGATGCTGACAAAGCCCGGCGACGCGGTCATGACCGTGACCCCCTGCTACTATCCCATGCAGGACGCGGCCACCACCAACGACCGCAGGCTGGTCATGTGCGACATGGACAGGGACGGCATGAAGTACAGCCTCGACCTTGAGAAGTTCGAGCGCTGCATCACTGAAAACGACGTGAAGCTCTTCCTCATGAGCTCCCCCCACAACCCGGTGGGCAAGATCTGGACCGCCGACGAGCTCCGCGGCATGATGGACATCTGCAAGAAGCACGGCGTCTACGTGGTCTCCGACGAGATCCACGGCGATTTCGAGTGGTCCGACTTCAAGCACATCCCCACCGCCACCCTCGGCGACTACGACGACATACTGATCACCATGTGCGCCGCCAGCAAGAGCTTCAACCTGGCCGGCATGCAGAACTCCTACATCATCATCCCCGACGATGAGCTGAGAGCCAGATACAAGGACTTCCAGGCCAGGCTCCACACCACCGGAGGCAACATCCTGGGCTATGTGGCCAGCGCCGCGGCCTTCGGACAGGGACGCCAGTGGTTCGAGGAGGTCAAGGATGTGATCTACGGCAACTACATGTACGTCCGCGACACCTTTGAGCGCAGGGCCCCCAGGGTCAAGGTGGCCGAGCTTCAGGGCACCTACCTGCTGTGGATAGACCTGGGCGCCTACTTCAAGACCCAGGAAGAGGTAAAGGACTTCTGCGAGAACAAGTGCCGCATAGCCTTCGACTACGGCGCCTGGTTCGGAGGGGATCAGTACGCCCCCTTTGTCCGCATGAATCTTGCCACCTCAAGGAGCTACGTCGAGGAAGCCTGCAGGGCGATACTGGAGAATCTGCCGCTGTAGGGGGGATATAAATCTCAGGATCGCAGCGAGATACAGCCGGTAATCGTCAACCGCGGCATCTCATCGCGAATTGCCTTATCGACTTGAATGCAACCGGTCGGGATCCGCTGCGTGAGGGGACCATCGCGGGTCGCGGCACTTAGCGACTGAGGCGGACGAAGTACGCCGAAGAGCTTAGTGCGAGGAGAAGACTTTTGCATGGATATTCACCGCGACTGAGCGGTGATAACCGCGAAGAGCGGATGAATATCCTGCGGAAAAGGCTTCGACGAGGGCCCGCTCGGGGTACCCGCGTTGAGCGAAAGCGTGTCCCCGATGCGGCGGACACGACCCTGTGCATGAAAGGCTTTATAAACCCCGCAGCGCATTCACGGTCAATGGTTGACCGACGCGATATGAACTTAAACGATTACAGAAAAGAAATAGACGCCGTGGACGGGGAGCTTTTAAAGCTCTTTAAGCGGCGCATGGATATCAGCCTTAAGATCGCCGAGGCGAAGAGGCAGGCTGGACTTCCCACGAGAGACGAGGAGAGGGAAGCCCTGATACTGAAGACGCGGGCGGAGCAGGCCGGGGAATACGCCCCCTACGCCGAAGAGCTCTTCCGCTGCCTTTTCGCCCAGTCCAGGGCTATCCAGGAAAAGGTCAGACAGGAGGCCGAAGAAAATGATCAATAAACCGGTACTTGTAGTCATGGCCGCCGGTATGGGCAGCCGTTACGGTGGGCTCAAGCAGATGGACCCCATAGGCCCCGGAGGGGAGCTCATCATAGATTTCTCCCTCTACGACGCGAAAAGGGCAGGCTTTGAGACCGCGATCTGCATCATAAAGCACGAGATCGAGGACGATTTCAAGGCCATCATGAACAGAGGCGCGGCGAGAGGCATGAACATACTCTACGCCTACCAGGACATCAACGACATCCCGGAGGGCTTCGAGGTCCCCGAAGAGAGGGTCAAGCCCTGGGGGACCGGCCACGCCATCCTGGCGGCAAGAGACATGATAGACAGCCCCTTCGCCGTCATCAACGCCGACGATTACTACGGGCCCGGAGTCTTCAAGACCATGTACGATTATCTTGAGGGACTCGAGGACACTGACAAATACCAGTACTGCATGGCGGGCTACATGATAGAAAACACCTTGAGCGAGAACGGCAGCGTGGCCAGGGGCGTATGCGTAAAGGACGAGTACGACAGGCTGGTCCGCATTGACGAGAGGACCTGCGTCGCCTGGTACGAGGGCCTCCCCGCCTTCTCCGAGGACGGGGGACAGACCTTCACCAAGCTCCCCTTCGGGACCCCGGTCTCCATGAACTTCTTCGGCTTTACCCCCTCCATCATCAAGGAGCTTAAGGAGCGTTTCCCCGGGGCTCTTGAAAACATACTGAAGAACAACCCGGTCAAGGGAGAATTCTACATCCCCCTGGTGACCAGCGACCTGGTGAACGAGGGCAAGGCGATCGTGAGGGTCCTGCCCGCCGCCGACAAGTGGTACGGCGTCACCTACCGCCAGGACAGAGATCTGGTGACCAGGGCCATGGCAGCCAAGAAGGAGCAGGGGATATACCCCGAAAAACTCTGGCAATAGATATTTCAAAGAAGGGAGATTATGATGGACATAATCGAAAGTCTCAGGCAGCTTTGCGAAGCCACAGCGCCGTCGGGCTTTGAGCACAGGGTCGCGGATATCGCGGCTTCGATCCTTGAGCCCTATGTGGACGAAGTTTATGTGAACCACATGAACAACGCCATAGGCGTGATACGCTGCGGCAAAAAGAACGCGAAGAAGCTGATGCTGGTCGCCCATATCGACGAGATAGGCCTCATGGTGACCGGCCACGACGAAGGTCAGCTTCGTTTTACCAACGTCGGAGGAGTCGACAGGCGCATGCTTCCCTCAAGGGAAGTCACCGTGCTCACCGATCCCCCCCTCTTCGGCGTCGTGGGGACGGTCGCTCCTCACGTGCTCACCGAAGCCCAGAGAAACGAATCCATCCCCATGGAGGACCTGCGCATAGACGTGGGCCTCACCCAGGAACAGGCCGAAAAGCAGGTTCCCGTGGGCACTCCGGTAAGCTTTCGGACCTCCCTCTTCACCATGGGAGACGACACCGTGGTCTGCAAGTCCATGGACGACAGGTCCTGCTTTGTGAGCCTCTGCGTCACAGCCGAGCTCATAAAGGGCAGAAAGCTGCCCTGGGACGTCTACATCGTGGGCAGCGCCTGCGAGGAGCTGGGCTACAGGGGCGCGATCCCCGCGGCCTACGGCATAGACCCCGACGTCGCCATAGCCGTCGACGTCTGCCACGCCTGGACTCCCGACGTAAAGCCCCAGAACAACGTCAGCGAGCTGGCCGAGGGCCCGGTCATCACCATGGGCCCCGGAGCCTGCCCCGCGGTCACCAGAAGCCTTAAGAGGGTCGGAAAGGAACACCGCGTGCCCTTCCAGATGGCGGTACAGCCCAGAGCCGGCGGTACCGACGCCGCGGGCATACAGATCATCAGGGACGGAGTCGCCGTCGAGACCGTATCCCTGCCCCTGCGCTACATGCACACTCCCCTTGAGCTGGGCAGCGTGACCGACATGAAGCTTTTGGGAGAGCTGCTGGCCGAATTCGCCCTTGATCCCGGAGAGGAGGTGCTCTCATGCTGAAATACATGGAAGAGCTTTGCATGATGCCCGGCATCTCGGGCTATGAAGACGAGGTGGCCGACGTCATACTCGATATCGCGGTCAATCAGTGCCATGTCGATACTGTCAGAAAAGACGTCATGGGCAATCTCATAGTGACCAAGAAGGCCAAAGAAAAGAGCGGAAAGAAGCTTCCCAAGCTGATGCTGGCCGCCCACATGGACGAGGTCGGCTTCATGGTCAAAAAGATCGAAGACAACGGGTATCTCCGCTTCGTCCCCGTGGGAGGGATAGACAAGAGAGTCGTCCTGGGCCACAAGGTCTACATAGGGCCCGACATGGTCCCCGGAGTCATAGGCCTCAAGGCCTTCCACATGGTGACCAAGGAAGAGGAGAGGCACGCTCCCGACTACGTCGAAATGTACATCGACATAGGCGCCAGAAGCAGGGAAGAGGCCGAAAAGCTGGTGAGCAAGGGCGATCAGATCGTCTTTCACAGCGATTTCGTCCGCTTCGGCAACGGCATGATCAAGGCCAAGGCCATAGACGACCGCTTCGGCTGCGCCCTCATGCTCAACCTGCTCGAGGAGGACCTTCCCATGGACCTCACCTGCGCCTTCACCGTGCAGGAGGAAGTTGGCCTTAGGGGAGCCTACGGCGCCGCCTACGCGGAAAAGCCCGACATCGCCCTCATCATAGAGGGAGCCAGCTCCGCCGACGTCCCCGCCCAGCCTAAGAATACAAGGGTCACACAGGCGGGACTGGGCCCGGTCATCAGCTGCATGGACAGCTCCGCCATCTACGACGAGGGCCTGTTCAGGCTGCTCACCGGCCTTGCCGACGAGGCGGGCATCCCCTGGCAGATCAAGACCAGGATCGCCGGAGGCACCGACGCGGGCGCCGTGCAGACCAGCAGGGCCGGCGTAAGGGTCGCCAACGTGTCGGTCTGCTGCAGATACGCTCACACCGCATCCCTTGTCATCTCCGAGAAGGACGCCGACGACGCGTTCAGGCTCGTTAAGCTCTTTGTGGAAGCCGTTGCCGGCGGAAAGGCTAAGAAATAATGACTACTTTCGAACTGCTCAAGAAAGTCTGCGAAAGCTACGGACCCTCCGGCCGCGAGGCCGAGGTCAGCAAGACCATAGAAAAGCTGGTAAAGCCCCTGGGCTACAAGTGCGCGACCGACGCCCTGGGCAACCTGATCTGCCATAAGGAAGGAAAGGGCGCGAAACTCATGTTCGCCGCCCACATGGATTCCCTGGGCCTCATCGCCACCTACTTTGAAGACGGGGGACAGATACGCTTCGGCGCCGTGGGAGGCCTCTACCCCTACAGGCTGCTGGCAGCCCCCGTGCGCTTCGCGAACGGAGCCGTCGGCACCGTCGAGAAGGACGGAGACGTTGATTTCAAGGATCTCACCATCGAAAAGCTCTACATCGACCTGGGCGTAAGCACCAAGGAAGAAGCGATGAAGCTGGTAAAGGTCGGTGACATCGCCGTCTACGACTCCCCCATCAAGGAGTGCAAAGGCAACTTCGCCATGGGCGCCTACCTGGACGACAGGGCCGGCTGCGTCTCCCAGATCCTGGCCATGCAGATGATAGAAAAGACCGACAACGACCTCTGGTTCGTCTTCAGCACCCAGGAAGAAGTGGGCTTAAGGGGAGCCAAGGTCGCCACCTTCGCCATCGACCCCGATTACATGATAGCCTGCGACGTCACCCACAGCGACGACAGTCCCAAGGCCCCCCACGTGGGAAGCTGCAAGGCCGGCTGCGGAGCCGCCGTCAAGGTCATGGACAGGAGCGTCATCTGCCATCCCCAGGTGGTCGAAAAGCTGGTCGCCCTGGCCGAAAAGAACAAGATAAAGTATGCCCTCGACGTGATCAAGGCCGGAGGAACCGACGCCGGAGCCGCCCAGCTCTCGCTGGACGGAGTCCCCGCCGGAGGAGTTTCCATGTGCTGCAGATACACTCACAGCCCCAATGAAATGGTCAGCATCTCCGACGTGGAGGACTGCGCCAAGCTGATGGCAGCGTTCGCGCAGGCTGAGTTCTAGTGCTTGAGAATCTTCGTACTTCAGCCGCGATAGTAGCCCCCTTTCTGATCTACATGCTCGTAGGCATAATGCTCAGAAAGGCGGGCATTCTCAGCGAAGAGCTGGCAGGCCGCATCAACGGTCTGCTGTTCAAGGTGTTCTTTCCCGTGAACATCTTCAACAGCATGTACAAGGCCGACATCAGCGGCATCTTCGGGAGCCTCGTCGCGCCCTACGCGATGGCGGGGACTCTTTGCGTGCTCTTTTTCATGATGTGGCTGGCGAAAAAGCTGACCCCCGACCCGGGAGTCAGGGCCGCCATAGTCCACGCTGGCTACAGGGCCAACGTCATGCTCTTCGCCCTCCCCATAGCCCAGGGGGTCTTCGGCGAGGACGTCACCGAGATACTTATCATACTCACCGTGGTCATGATAACCAACAACTTCTCCGCGGTGCCCATGATGGAGCATTACTCGAGGCAGCTTAAGATCGCGAAGGGAGAAGAGGCCGGGGATCAGAAGACCGATCTTAAGGAGCTGGTGATCAAGCTCTTCAAGGTGCCCATACTGGACGCCGTGGTCATAGGCTTCATCTGGGCCATATTCAGGATACCCATGCCGTCTCTGGGAAAGACCGTGGTCTCCGGCATCGCTGGCTGCGTCATTCCCCTCGCCTTCATGGTGATGGGTGCAAGGCTTGACTTCGCCAAGATAAGGGCCAACAGCAGGCTGTCCTTCCTCGTGGTGTTCCTCAGGCTGGTCATAGTCCCCGCCGTCTTCATCGCCTACCCGCTGATCGCGGGCTGGGACCCCAGGAGCCTGATCGCCCTGGTGTCGGCCTTCGGATCGCCCTCCGCCATCGTAAGCTACACCATGTGCGAGAACTACGGCTGCGACGGTGAGCTGGCCGCCGAGATAGTGACCATAAGCTCGACCCTCGCTCTCTTCACGCTTTTCCTTTGGGTCTTCTGCTTCAAACAGGCAGGAGTGCTGAGCTGACGAAGGGGGGAGAGACGCTTGCTCGAAAACCTTTTAACGACAGGTGCCGCCATAGCCCCGTTTTTCGTCTATCTCATGATGGGCATGTTCCTGCGCAGGGTGGACATCCTTGACGAGGAGCTGACCGCGGGGCTCAACAGCCTGATATTCTGGGTGCTAATGCCCGTAAACTTCTTTAAAAGCATGTACAGGGCCGACATAAAGGGCATGTTCGGGGCCGCCGCCGTCCCCTACGCCATGGTGTCGACCCTGGTCATCATGTTCCTTTGGATGAGGCTCGCGAAGAGGATGAGCCCGGACCCGGCCAGGCAGGGAGCCCTTGCCCACGCGGGCTACCAGGGGAATCTGATGATGTTCAGCCTTCCCCTGGCCCAGAGCATCGCGGGCGATGCCCCCCAGGTGCTCATGATACTGACCGCCATGGTGGTGGTGCTGAACTTCACCTCCATCCCCCTGATGGAGCACTACAGGGGACTTGTCAGGATAAGCCGGGGGCAAGTGAGCGGAGAGGAAAAGACAGGCGCCGCGCAGCTCTTCATAAGGCTCCTTAAAGTGCCTTTGGTGGACGCCGTCCTTTTGGGCCTCGTCTGGTCGCTTCTCGCGCTGCCCATGCCGCCCATAGGGGTCACAGTGGTGAACGGTCTTGCGGGCTGCGTTATACCCCTTGCCTTCATAGTAATGGGTTCCAGGCTCGACTTTGCCCGCATAAAGGCCAACAGCGGGGTGTCCTTAAGGCACGTATTCTTAAAGCTCATAGCGATCCCCGCGGTCTTTATGATACTGCCTCTTGCTCTTTGCTGGGACAGCGCCAGCATAGCGACCCTGATCGCGGGTTTCGGGGCCCCCTCCGCCGTGGTCAGCGTCTCCACCAGCGAGAGCTACGAGTGCGACGGGAACCTTGCGGGAGAGATCGTGACCATCAGCAGCTTTCTTGCTCTTTTCACCATGTTCGTCTGGATATTCTGCTTGAAGCAGCTGGGCTTCATAGGCTGAAAAGCTTGAAATTTCAATGCCGGTCCTGCCGGTCTTAAGGCGCGGCGCGTTTCACCGCAGCGGGAAGGCCGGTCATAAAAAGTACGTTAATAAGTTTCAAATACAAATGCTGCGCGTATAAGTACCGCGCCGTCAGCGCGGCCCGGGGAGGAGGCTTTATATGAGCATAAAAGACGTCCACGAACACATCGACATGAACAGGGAAAAGGACCTTGATACCTTAAAGGAGCTGGTGAGGATACCAAGCATAGCCAGCCGGGGCATAGGGATAGAAGAGGCCTGTTCATATATCCTGAACCTGCTTGAAAGCCTCGGGGTAAACGCCAAGGCCTATCCCACGGGCGGCGCTCCCGTGGTGTTCGGCCAGATCAGGACCGATAAGCCGGGCGCTAAGACCGTTATGTTCTACGGCCACTACGACGTGCAGCCCGCTGAGCCCCTGGACAAGTGGGACAGCGACCCCTTTGAACCCGAAGTGAGGGACGGCCGCATCTACGGCCGCGGCGTCGGGGACAACAAGGGCCAGTTTCTCGCTCACATACTCGCCCTGCGCTCATATATCGCGACCGGGACGCAGCTTCCGGTCAATATCAAGTTCTTCCTCGAAGGGGAAGAAGAGAACGGCAGCGCCAACATCCTGGACTTCATCATCCCCCACAGGGATCTTCTGGCCTGCGACCTGGTCTACGACGCCGACGGAGGGCAGGAGCCCGACGGCAGGCCCTCCATGCATTTCGGGACCAGGGGCATGGTCGACTGCACTTTTGAGATCGAGACTGCGGTAAAAGACAATCATTCCGGCCACCACGGAAACAACGTGCCCAACGCCGCCTGGAAGATGGTCCGCTTCCTCTCCACCATGATAGATGAAGAGGGAAACTGCGCCATCGAAGGCTTTTACGACGACGTTCTGCCCCCCACCGAATACGAGAAGGCCATGATAGAGGCCCTGGACCTGGATCCTCTGGACGTGCAGAAGGTCACCGGGGCCGTAAAGCCCACGGAACTCAGCAAGGAGCAGTTCTACCTAAACAGGATGTTCCGCCCGACCTTCAACATCAACGGCCTGGGCAGCGGCTACACCGGGGTCGGCCACAGGACCATAGTCCCCGGCCACGCGGTCTGCAAGATGGACTTCCGCCTCGTGAAAGACCAGGATCCCGAGGATATAATCGAAAAGATCAGGGCTCATATCGTAAAGCACGATCCCGACGTAAAGCTCACGGTGGGTTCTTACCTATGGCCCTCCCGCACAGATCCGCAGATACCGGCCTGCCAGGCCGTGATGAGGGCGGTGGAGAAGGTCTACGGTGTTAAGCCCGTGGTCCAGCCCCTGACCGGCGCGACCAACCCCGAGTACGTCTTCACCAAGATCGCGGGCCTGCCCTCCATCTGCGTGCCCTACTGCAACGCCGACGAGAGCCAGCACGCCCCCAACGAGAATTTCCTGCTCGAGAAGTTCTACAAGGGCATACACTGCACCGCCGAGGTCTTAAACGAGATAGGAAAGGAATAGACGCCGGGCGCTGAGCGCGGCGCCGGGATCAAAGGAGAAAGAAAAATGACAGTAAGCGAAATGAAAGCCAGAGCCTGCAAGGCCGTGCAGGATCACGCGGAAGAGATCGTAAAGCTCATGAAGGACATCGAGCTCGAGCCTGAGCTGGGCTTTAAGGAGTTCAAGACCGCGGCTAAGGTGCAGGCGGAGCTGGACAAGCTGGGATTTAAACACCAAGACGGAGTCGCGGTCACCGGCATAGTGACCCCGGTAGAGGGCAGAAGCCACAAGGCGAGGGTCGCCATCATGGGAGAGCTGGACGCGGTGCTGGTCCCCGAATGCCCCACCGCCGATCCCCTTACGGGAGCCGCCCACTGCTGCGGCCACAATGTGCAGGCAGCGTCCGTCGTCGGAGTCGCCTACGCCCTTAAGGAGAGCGGCATAATGGACGAGCTGGACGGCGACATAGTGCTGATGCACGTGCCCTCGGAGGAGTTCGTCGAGCTGGACTACCGCAAGAAGCTGATAGACGAGGGCAAGATCTCCCTTCTGGGAGGCAAGCAGGAATTCATCAGGCTCGGAGCCATGGACGACATCGACATGATGGTGATGCAGCACACCACCATGGCGCAGGAAAAGGACGGCAGGATAATATACGCCGCAGCCGAAGGGGCCGCGGGCCTCGGTTTCGTGGGAAGGCTCGTTAAATACACCGGAGTGCCCTGCCACGGAGCCATGCCCTGGAACGGGATCAACGCCCTGTCCGCAGCCGAGATCGCCCTCATGGCGATAAACGCCCACCGCGAAGGCTTTCAGCCGCAGGACAATATAAGGATACACCCCATCATCACCAAGGGCGGGGACCTGGTCAACGTGCTTCCCTCGGACGTCCGCGTGGAGACCTACGTGAGGGGAAGCAGCACCGACGCCATCATCAAAGCGGCGGAAAAGGTCGACAGGTGCTTTGAGGCGGGAGCCTACGCCATGGGCGCGAAGCTTGAGCTTACAAAGCTTCCCGGCTATATGTGCAGCGTGGGCTGCGATCCTCTCAATGACATCGCTTACGAGAACCTCTGCGATATCTACGGAAAGGAGCACGTGCTGAGAAAGCGCGAAGCCAGCGCCGCCGATCCCTCCAGCGTGGGCAGCACCGACGCTTCGGACATCGCCCATCTGATGCCGGCCTGCCACATGTATATAAGCGGGGCGGAAGGGGTACTGCACGGGGCGGACTTCAGGGTGAGCGATCCCCAGATGGCGGCCGTCGACGCGGCCAAGGCCATGGTCTGCACGGCGATAGACCTGCTCGCCAACGGAGCGGAAAAGGCTCTTGAGATCAAAAAGAACTGGAAGGCGCCCATGACGAAGGAAGAATACCTCAGCAAGTGGTGCGGACTGTAAGAGGGCCTTCGCAGGCCTGCCTTTCCGAATAAGTTTGTCAAAATAGCGGGGCCCGCTATTTAAGAGCCGCGGCGATTGTGATAAAATCATTGTAAACAAGTATATTTAACTGTTTAGGAGGATCGAGACATGAAGACCTGTCCTGCCTGCGGAGCCGTACTTCCCGACGAGGCCGGCTTCTGCACCGAGTGCGGAGCCGCCCTTAGCGCCGCCGAAGCTGAGACCGTCATAAACGCCGAAGCTGAGAACATCGTAAACGACGCGGCCGAGGCTTCCGAAAACCTTCCCATAGAGGTCCATTACGAAGAGCTGGGCGAAGAAGAGCCCGAAAAAGGCGGCGAAGCTTCCGAAGAAGGCCCCGGACCAGGTCTTGCGGAAGAAGCGGTCCCGGTGACCCTTCCCCCGGACAGCTCCATAATACACACCGCCGACGGAAAGTACCGCTGGGTTTATGAAGAAAAGCTGCTGCTGGACTTCGAGTACCTGGTCAAGTGGCTTAGGCTTTCCTTAGGGCTTGGCTGCGCGGGCCTCATAGCCTGGATAGTGCTTGGCGTCATGGGAAAGAAAGCGATCTCCGACATATTCGCTCCCTGGAAGATCGGCCTTTACATACTCGCGGCCCTGGTGGTCATCCCCCTGATACTCCACATAGCAAGAGCCGCAAAGAAGGGCTGGAAGAGGGTCTACCTCTTTGAGATGGACGACAAGGGCTTCATCAACGCCCCCCAGGAAAAGGGAGTCACCAAAGCGACCGCCGAAGAGTGGACCAAAGCCATGGTCGGCCTCAACGCCGGAAGCTCCACCACCGCAGGCTCGGGTTTCCTGCAGGCGACCCAGAACATCAAGAAGACCAATTTCGACAAGGTGAGGAGCGTGAGGGCCTTAAGGTCCCGCCACCAGATCACCGTGAAGGAGGCCTTCTCGAGAAACGAGCTCCTGGTCGAGGACAAAGACATGGACTTCGTCTGGAGCTACGTGACCTCAAGAAGCAAGAGGGCCAAGGTCAGATAGGATTTATCCCGCGGAAGCTTCCCGCCGCATAAGGCGGGCATGCCCCGTATCGCAACACAAAAGCTCAAAGCGTCGGACGGGCATTTATGTCCGTCCGATTTGATGAGAAAAAGCATGGAAGAAAAGAAGACTCCCGTTTCATACAAGATACTGAGGTGGCTGATCAAGGTCTTTTCGCCCCGATACGAGTACGAGGGCCTGGAGAACATCCCGGAGGGGGCCTGCATCATAGCGGGCAACCACTGCCAGATGTTCGGGCCCATCGCCTGCGAGTTCTACGTCCCCGGGCCCCACTACATCTGGTGCGAAGCCGAGATGATGGTGTGGAGCGAGGTGGCGGAGTACTCGTTTAACGATTTCTGGTCGAAAAAGCCCCTTTACATACGCTGGTTCTACAGGATACTGAGCTATCTCATCGTCCCCATCTCGGTGCTGCTCTTCAACAACGCCCATACCATAGGGGTGCGCCACGACATGAGGGTCATAGGCACCTTCAGGGAGACGGTGAAGAGGCTCTCGGAGGGCTGCCGGGTGGTGATCTTCCCCGAGGACTACGGCCTTCACAACAATATAGTCAACAATTTCAGGGACAAGTTCGTGGATACGGCAAGAATGTACCATAAGAAGAGCGGCGAGAGCCTCGCTTTCGTTCCCATGTACATCTGCCCGAGGCTGAAAAAGATGATGTACGGCGAGCCCACGTATTTTGACCCTTCGGCGCCCATAGAGGAGGAGAGGAAACGCATAGTGACTTACCTGATGGACAAGGTGACGGAGCTGGCGGCTTCTCTTCCCGAGCACACGGTGGTGCCTTACCCCAATATACCCAAGAAGGATTATCCCAGGAGCCTGCCCGTGGTCTCGGCAGGCGAGGAGGCTTAGTTTAATGCGCAGGACCCCGGTCGATTACAGAGGTTTCTCACTGAAAAGGCTCAACGAGCCCCGCTTCAGCCACTTAAAGCTTCTGGGCGGGTGGATATTCTATTTCTCCCTGTATTTTCTCACCGAGAACCTGATCCCGGCCGAGAAATGCCACCCGGTACACTGCTTTCTCGACGATCTCATACCTTTTAATGAGTTTTTCCTCATATTTTACGTGGGCTGGTACGCGCTCTGCGTGATCTCCCTTGCCAGGACCCTCTTTTTCGACGTGGAGAGCTTCAAAAGGCTCCAGACCTACATCTTCATCACCCAGGTCATAGCCATGTACTTCTACGTGGTCTGGCCCACCCGCCAGGATCTGAGGCCCGAGGTCTTCGCAAGGGACAACTTCCTCACCCGCTTTACGGCCTTCATCTATTCTTTCGACACCTGCACGGGGGTGAGCCCGTCGCTTCACGTCGCCTATTCTATGGGCATAATGTCGGTGGGGCTGAGGGACGGGAGCCTTTCAAAGACTCTTAAGGCCCTGCTGGTCATATTCGTGCTTTTGGTCTGCGTCGCAGTCTGCTTCGTCAAGCAGCACTCGGCGGTGGACGTGTTTACGGCCCTTCCGGTCTGCATGTTTGCCGAGGGCCTGGTCTACTTCGACTGGTGGAAGGAACGGTTTGCCAAGAGGAAGGTTAAGCAGCAGGAGGGAAGATGAAAATACAGCCCGGGAGGACGGGCGGAACAGAAAGTCCTGATCGGGAAGGGTCCCGGAGTGGGCAGTCTTCAGGGTCTTGATATGAGGATCATACGGTCATAAATCGGGCGGGCCCGGTCGGGCCCGCCCGTTCTTTACGGCTTGAAAGCGATGAGATCTTGAGATCCTGAGAGGTTGAAATTTCAAGAGTTTAAGCGTCTATAACACCCGTTATATATCATACGTTATTGATCTGCCAGCGTCCTGCAGAATACGAGACCGGGGGCTTTGATCGCCCTCAGCTCTTCTTCGTCAGCGTCTTCCGGATAGACGGCAAAGCAGGTGGGGCCGCTGCCCGAAAGCTGGACGGCAAGGGCTCCCTTGGCGATGCTTTTGAGCCTTTCAAGGGCCGGGCCTATTTCGGGACAGACTCTTAAAGCCGGCGCAGTCAGCTGGTTTCCCATGTGAAGGACCTTTTCTTCGGCGGCTTCTGCCGAGATGAAGGCTTTTACGTCTCCGTACCGGTTCTCCTTCGGGGCGCCCGGCCCGCTCTCATCGTCTCTTAAGGCCTGATAGACGGCCTTTGTGGAGACTCCGAAGGGGGAGGTCATGAGGAGAAGGCAGCAGGGGAAGGGCTCTGCGGGGGTGAGCAGGGTGCCGGTGCCCCTTGCGACCGCGGCAGGGACTCCGTTCTGGGCCATGAGGCTGAAGGGCACGTCGCTTCCCAGCTTTGCGGCTATGTCAAGGAGGCTTTGAGGCAGGGGGGCTTCGGGGCTTTCAGGGATCAGGCCCCAGAGCCTTCCCAGGGCGGTCACTACGGCGGCGCCGTCGGCGGAGCCGCCGGCCAGGCCGGCCGCGACCGGTATGTTCTTTTCGATCTTTATGCTTACGCGCTCCTTGACCCCGGGGTGAAAGGCTTCGTGCATCAAAACAGCGGCTTTATAGGCCAGATTCTTTTCATCGCATGGCAGGTCGGGTCGGCCCGGGCTCAGGCAGACCTCAAGGTCTGCCCCGGCGCCGCCTTCGCAAGCCCCCGCAGCCTTAAGTCTGCGGGGCTCCGCAGCCGAAAAACCGTCCCCCCCGTCAGCGCAGCTGCCGGTGAACTCCCACTCCACACTGACCGAATCGCAAAGATCCACGGCCTGCATGAAGCTCTCCAGCTCGTGGTAGCCCGAGGGCAGGGTGCCCAGCATGTTCAGTATGAAATTGACCTTGGCGAAGGCCTTTACCTCTGTCTTAAGCATGAAAACGCCCGAAATCAAGCCCTATTGCTTTTCCCTCTCAAGCAGCACGACCACTCTGCCGCGCAGGTCCAGGGAGATGTCCACCGTCATGGACGCTACCTCCCAGCCCTCGGCCGAAAGCCCGGAAAGGGCCTTCTCTATCTCTTCATAAGACTTCTTGTTCCTTGCGAATTCAGCGAATTTGAACTCTTTCACTCCGTCCTCCTACTCGCTTATCTTTTTCCTGAAGGTGATGATAAAGGCTCCCTTGACCTGAAGCGAGGTCGCCATGTAATCGTAGGTCACCAGCTCCCAGCCCTCGGCGGCCCTGGCGTTGAGCAGCCCGTCCAGCTCGGAAGCGTCCTTTTCGTTGGCCTTGTCCGAGAACCACTTGGTCCCGACCATCAGTATCTCCGACTTATATTCGTACATCCCTAGTCCTTTCCCCGGAACGGGCGTCTTAAGGGCGGGGCCCTCCTCCGTCCGGTCTGTAATAATAATAATAACACAAAAGCTTCATTTATTCATCGGCGCTTATGTGATAGAATATAATGCCAAAGTATAAAAGGGGGCGTCTGCCCGGCAGAGCCCTGAAGGAGATAAATGAAGAACACCATAATCGCGGTGGACAGAAGCGGGTCCTACCGCCTGTACCTTACCATAAGCACCGAAGCGGTGAGAGAAGCAGCGAAGATACACGAGTGCACCCCCCTTGCGGCCGCGGCCCTGGGCAGGGTCCTTACCGGGACCGCCATGATGGGCCTCATGCTCAAGGGCGATGACGACAGGCTCAGCGTACGCTTTAAGGGCGACGGCCCCGCAGAAGAGATACTTGCGGCCGCCGATTCCAAGGGAAGGGTGAGAGGCTACATCTCAAATCCCGCGGTGGACCTTCCCTTAAAGGAAAACGGAAAGCTTGACGTGGGCGGAGCGGTCGGAAGCGGCAGCCTCACCGTCATCAAAGACATGGGAATGAAGGAGCCCTACGTTGGCAGGATAGAGCTGGTGAGCGGCGAGATCGCTGAAGACCTGACCCAATACTTTACGGTCTCGGAGCAGCAGCCCTCAAGCGTCGCCCTGGGGGTCCGCTTTGACGAAAAGGGAGAGATCTCGGCGGCCGGAGGCATGATAATACAGGTCCTGCCGGGCGCCAAAGACGAGTGCCTCACAGCCCTCGAAGACCTGCTCTTCTACATGGATTCCCTGACCCTTCTGATACAGGACGCCTGCGCCATGGAGGGGGAAGATAAGACGAGGAACCTGATGGAGCTCATATTCGGAGGGCTTCCCTATGAATTCAGCCCCGTGGCCCTCGAAGAAAGAAATATCGAGTGGCGCTGCGGCTGCAGCCGCGAGAGGATGGAGGCCGCCCTGGTCTCCATAGGCAGAAAGGACCTGCGCCAGATCATAGAAGAGGACGGGCAGGCCGAGCTTACCTGCCAGTTCTGCCGCAAGAGCTACCGATTTGACAAAGAGCAGCTGACCGCCATCTTTAAAAGGGCCGTCAACTGATACCGCCCCGGGCGGATAGCGAGAAAGGAGCAGCAGATGAAAAAAGTCATGCTTAAGATCACCGGCAGGATCATGGGCTACGAAAAGGGCCGTGAGTACTCCGAGGACGTGATGGAATTCATCACCGAGGGCAAGATGCAGAGCCGCGGGCGCACCACCATGCTGATCTATCCCGAGATGGAGGACAGCGGCCTGGGCGAGACCACAACGTATCTCACCGCCAGCCCCAAGCGGGTGCGCATAAGAAGGGAAGCCGAAGGAAACGAACAGACCCTCATGGAGTTCGAGAAGGGCAAGCGCTTCAACGGCTACTACCTGACCCCCTACGGCCCCATGGACATGGAGATGCTCACTAACAGCATCAAGCCTTTCGGGGCGGTCAAGAGCGGGGACAACACCCTGTCCATAGACTACACCATGAGCCTTAAAGGCCTAGCCGAGACCAGGAACAGGCTGGATATAGAGATAATAAAGAACCTGGGGGAGGAAGAAAATGAATAGGAACCAGAGCGTGATGAGACGCATAGCCAAGGTGCTGGCCCTGGTGCTGGCGCTGGCGATGATAGCGTCCTCAGCTTTTTATCTTCTCATGCTGGTCGGCGGGACCCGCTACGCTTCGGCCATATACGCCTACGCCGCAGAAGAAGAGGAGGCAGACGACAAGCTGGCCTTCAGCGCGGAGGATCAGTTCCGCATTGACCTTATCCCCGAGCTCCTCCAGTTCATAAAGGACAGCTTCAGGGACACCATAGAATACGAGACCATGCTCGACGGCATGTATCAGGGCCTCATGGACTCCCTGGACGACCCCTGGAGCGAGTACTACTTCGCAGGCGACAGCAAGGCCGATTACCTCACCGTTACCCTGGACAACCAGTTCTACGGGGTCGGCATCAGCTTCACCCTCTACGCCGAGGGCTTTAAGGTCATGAGCTTCGTCGAGGGAAGCCCCGCCCAGGAAGCCGGGATCCCCCTGGGAAGCTACCTAGTCTCGGTCGACGGCGAGGGCGTCGAGGGCCTTGACGCCACCCAGCTTGCCATGAAGATAAGGGGCGAAGAGGGGACTCCCGTGACTCTGGGCATAAAGATAGGCGACAGGGTCACCGAATACACCATGATAAGGAGAAGGGTCTTCACCTCAAGCCTCGAATACAAGATGCTGGACGATTCCATAGGCTATATCAGGCTGGACAGCTTCTCCTCCACCACCGGCGAGGAGTTCAGCGCCGCGAGGCTCGCCCTTCTCAACCAGAACATGAACGGCCTCATCATCGACCTTCGGGGCAACGGGGGAGGCTACCTGGAGCAGGCCTGGGAGATCGCAGACCAATTGACCGACAGCTGCGTGCTGGGCTATTACTTCCAGTCAGGCGAGATCTACAGGACCATAAGATCCTACAACAACAAGACCCGCAAGGTGCCCGTCATACTGCTGGTAAACGAGAGCACCGCCTCGGCCTCCGAAGCCCTTACGGCCGCACTTAAGGAAAACGGCGCCGCCATAGTGGTCGGCGAAGTCACCTACGGCAAGGGAGCGGCCCAGGGTCAGTACAGCATAAAGAACGGCGATTCCATCAAGCTCAGCGTGCTGACCTTCACCGGTCCCTCAAAGCAGAGCTTCCACGGAAAAGGCATAGTGCCCGACTACCTGGTCTACACCTACGGAGGCTACAGCTCGACCGAAGCCGTCGAGATGGTGAACGGCATGGTGCCCTTAAGCGACGGCGAAAGGGCCTACGCGGGCGACATGAGCCTCAACGTGCTGGCCGCCCAGCAGAGGCTAAAGGTCTTAGGCTACGACGTCGAAGCCAACGCCATAATGGACAGCAGGACCATGGATGCCTTAAGGCAGGTCCAGAAGAGGGCCGGGTCCTATTCCTACGGCAACCTGGACTGCTTCACCATCAAGGCTCTCAACGAACAGTTCAACGCCCTGCTGGGCTTTGACAAAGAGGGGAACCTGGCCGACACCCAGCTTCAAAAGGCCATCGACGTTCTTAAAGAGAACATGATGGAGGCTCCCGCGGAGCAGAAGGCCGCGGATTAGGGCCGGAGCGTCCGGAGCTTTCTGCCCTGTGCGCCTGATGCTTCAGAGCGCGGGCGTCCCGAGACCGCAGATCCGAAGCAATATAAACCATATGTTATATAACAATAGTCACGATACCTGTAAAGCCTGAGATCTCAGGCTTTGCGGGCTTTTAAGGGAGAGCTTGAAATGGCAAAGACAGCCCTGGTAACGGGAGCGGCAAAGGGTATAGGAAAGGCGGTCGCTTTGGAGCTTGCCCGCCGCGGATACCTCGTATGCGTCCACTACAATACCTCTGAAGCCAAGGCCGAAAAGACCGCGGAAGAAGTCCGCGGGGCTTTTAAAGCCTGCTGCGCTGAAAGCGCGTCAGGCTCCGAAAGCGGCGCCGCAGGCAAAGCAGACCCCTATCCCTGCGTCATGCTCGTAAAGGCAGATCTGAGCGTCCCCGCGGAGGCAAACGCCCTCGCAGAAAAGCTTCTTTCCTCCTGGGGCGCTCCCGACCTCATAGTAAACAACGCCGGCGTCTCCCTCGTCTCCCAGATCCAGGACGTGACCGAAAGCGACTGGGACGGGGTCCTGGACTCCAACCTCAAGTCGGCCTACGCCGTGATCAAAGCCTTCGTCCCCGCCATGGTGGTAAGGGGCTCGGGCTGCATCATAAACGTCGCTTCCATGTGGGGCGAAGTCGGAGGCTCCTGCGAGGCCGTCTACTCCGCCTCCAAAGGGGGAATGATAGCCCTGACCAAAGCTCTCGCAAAGGAGCTGGGCCCCGCAGGCATAAGGGTAAACTGCGTGTCCCCCGGCTGCATAAAGACCGACATGCTCTCGGAATTCTCCGAAGAGACCCTTAAGAGCCTCGCGGAAGACACTCCCCTGGGCCGGCTTGGAGAGCCCGAAGACGTGGCAAAGGCCGCAGCCTTCCTGGCTTCCGAAGACGCGTCCTTCATAACCGGCCAGGTGCTGGGAGTAAACGGAGGATTCGTGATATGAGATTTGAGGTCATAAGAAGCGATCGGCGCACCATATCCATCGAAGTAAGGCCCGACTGCCGGGTCTTCGTCAGGGCTCCCCGCCACATGAGCGACCGGGAGATACGCCGCTTTGCCGCCCAAAAGTGGCCCTGGGTCGAACAGCACATAGAGCAGCAGAAGAAGAGGATGGGGCTGGACCCCGATTCCCCCCTGCCTTCGGTCCCCGACGTAAGACCTCTTACCGAAGAAGAGCATAAGATGCTTAAAAATGGGGCGCATAAATACTTTCCGGCCAGGTGCACCTACTGGTCCTTCATCATGGGACTTAATTTCGGCAGTGTCTCCATCAGGACCCAGAAGAGCCGCTGGGGATCCTGCAGCGCCAAAAAGAACCTGAATTTCAACTGTCTACTGATGCTCGCCCCCGAAGAGGTCAGGGACTACGTCATCATCCACGAGCTGTCCCACCTTGTCCACATGGATCATTCCAGGGATTTCTGGGCCCTGGTCGCCCGTTACTGCCCGAAGTATAAAGAGCACAGGCGCTGGCTTAAGACGGAAGGCACGGCCCTCATCGCCAGGATAAAGTGATATTATGGACGCTGTCATTTCATTCGCCGTATACGGAGCCGTCATGGTCTATTGCCTGGCGAGGGGCATCTCCCCCGCCTGGTCTTTGGTCGCCGCGGCCGTGTGCTTCTTCCTCTGCGGCCTTTACAGAAGGATCCCGGTAAAAAAGCTGCTCAAAATGTCCTGGAGCAACATGCCGGCCTCCTTTAAGGTGCTTCGCATACTGATCGTACTGGGCGCCCTGACCGGCCTTTGGAGGAGCTGCGGCACCATACCTTTCTGCATCTACTACGGCATACGCTACATAAAGCCCGAAATGTTCATTTTCGTGACATTTATGATCAACGTGATGCTGTCCCTGGCTTTGGGCACGTCTTTGGGGGTCTCGAGCACCTCGGGAGTCGTCCTCATCTCCCTTGCCCGCTTCGGAGGGGTGGACCCTCTGATCTGCGCGGGAGCCGTCATGAGCGGCATCTACTTCGGAGACAGGGCCGCCCCCACCTCCAGCTGCGCCAATCTGGTCGCGGCCATCACCGACACGAAGCTTTACGACGACATCAGGCTCATGCACAAAAGCGGCCTTCCCGCCTACCTCATAAGCCTGGTCTTCTACTGCGTCCTTTCCCGGCTCAACCCCATAGGGGCGGTGGACGAGACCATGATGAACGCCCTGCGCACTGAATTCGCCCTGAGCTTTTTGGTGGTGCTCCCGGCCCTTATAATGATAGCTCTGCCCCTTCTGAGGGTCCCCCTCTTCATATCTATGGCTGCCTCCGGCTGCTGCGCCGCACTGGTCTCGAGATTCTGCCAGGGCATGAGCCTTTCAAAGGTGCTCTACACCGCCCTCATGGGCTTTAAGCCCGAGGGAGGCATGCTGGCCGGGGTCATCACCGGAGGAGGCGTCATCTCAATGATCATGAGCCTCATAATGGTCAGCGCCGCCGGTATACTGACGGGCCTTCTTCAGGGCATGGGAATACTGGACGGGGTGCAGAAGAGGCTTTCGGGCTGGTCGAAGAAGCTGGGCCGCATCAAGCTGATGAACCTGCTGGGCCTTTCCTGCTGCATGATATTCTGCAACCAGACCACCTCCAACATCATGCAGGCAGAGCTGATGAGGACCGCCTACCCCGAAGGGGAGGAGGGAAAGCTTGAACTGGCCCTCGACATCTCCAACACCGGCGTCCTGCTGGCAGGCCTTATCCCCTGGTGCGTCGCCTGCTCCATCCCACTGAACGTCCTGGGCGTCGGTCCCGGAGCCCTGCCGTATTCAGTGCTCCTCTACGCCCTCCCCGTAAGCTACATCTTCACCAAGAAGCGTTTCTTCGACGAGAGCAAAAGCTGAAGCGATGGCATCCGATCCGAAAAAACCTGTAAAGAAAAAAACCATAAAGGCAGGCACGGTGAAAAGACCGGCGAAGGTGCGGATGTCCGCGGCGGCGAGGGAAAGGGAAGCCCGGGCGAAGAACCGGGAAAAGAGCGGCTCCGGCCCCAAGGTCATCCCCTATAAGAAAGAAAAAAAGCGAGTAAAGAGGCAGCAGAGGCTGAGGAAGATCAAACGGTTCTTCAAAAGCCTGTTGACCGTTGCCATACTGGTCGTCGCCCTGCTGTATTTCTTCGATCCTCTCAGCGGCAGGGAGCCCGCGCCTGACGATCTGGCCGGCCCCTACAAGGTCCTGTGGGTCGCTGACGGCGATACCGTGGTCCTTGATATCGACGGGACCGAGACCAGCGTGAGGCTCATAGGCATCGACGCTCCCGAGAGCGTCCACTGGGACGAGAGCAGGAACATCCCCGAGGGCAGGGTCTCTTCGGACTACCTCAAGAAGATGCTCAAAGGGAAGAAGGTCTATCTGGAGTACGATTCCCAGCTGCTCGACAAGTACGACCGCACACTGGCCTATGTCTGGATGGACGGGGACGGCGGCGAAAGGGTCATGGTCCAGGACAGGATACTGAGCGACGGCATGGCCCAGACCCTGGTCATAAGACCCAACGTGCGCTACACCCTGCGCTTTGCCAAACTCGAGCTCGAGGCGAGAAGGAACAAGGCAGGCCACTGGGCGGGGACAGCCCTCGACGGGGAAGCGGCGCTGTAGGTGCTAAAGACATAAAAATGCGGCCCGGGTAACATCCCCGAGCCGCTTTTTTCATTTTTAAGCCGGTAGAGCTTTTAAACATCTTCCGCCTTCATATTGCGGATCATCTGAGCAGGTCCAGATCGTCCGGGAGAAGAACGTAGATCTTCTCGTCGTCTACGACGAAGCAGGGGATGCCCATGTGCTGCTTCGCGATCTCGGTCTGGAACTCCTCCTGATGGGCGTCGCGCAGGGTGATGAACTTCTTGAGCCGCGCGAGGTCGGCCAGGATGTCGATGTAACCGTATCTGATGCCTTCCTTATCCAGGATCTCCTTTGCCTTAACGCAGTCGGGGCAGGAAGCGCTGCCGTACATGATAACTTTCTTTGCCATTTTTTCTCCTCTTTCTTTCTTGCGTCCGTCTGCTTTTTGCAGCGGACTGTTTATCACTGGTTTATATAAGGCTGCGCAGGATCTTCTGCTACAGCTCCTGTTCCATGCTGTACCTTTCGATGATTCTGCCTCCGGCGGCTGCGTATCGCTACCACGTCATGGCGTCTTCGACCTGCAGGGGGTCGTCGGGCCTTCCGTCCATGGGGGCCGCCCGGTCCAGCTTTCTTAAGCTCTCCATCTCGGCTTCGGTGAGCTCAAAGTCGAAGACCTCAAGGTTTTCCCTGATGCGCTCGATGTGCTGCGATTTGGGTATCACCGAGGCT
>JAFRWQ010000125.1 GCA_017437925.1 Bacillota bacterium | reverse complement strand
GGCTCCCTCCGCCATCGACAACTGCAATTCCAACTGGTGGATAGCCCTGGTCGCCATAGTTGTGGTCATAGTCTGCAACATCTGGGGCAAGGGAATGATCAAGATCATACCCATACTCCTGGGCGTCCTCGCTTCCTACCTGGCCGCAGCCCTCACCGGCAACGTGGACTTCAGCGGAGTTAAGGAAGCCGCCTGGTTCGGCCTTCCCATAGTTAAGGAAAACACCGTCTTCTCCCTCTTCGGAGGAGCCGACGGAGGCCTGATCCTCTCCTCCATAATCACCATCGTTCCCCTGGCCGTAGCCACCATGATGGAGCACGTGGGAGACATCTCCGCCATCAGCGGCACCGTCGGCAAGGACTTCATCGAAGATCCGGGCCTGCACAGGACCCTGATAGGCGACGGAGTCGGGACCGCCATCGCCGCCATCTTCGGAGCCCCCGCCAACACCACCTACGGCGAGAACACCGGCGTCCTGGCCCTCACCAGGGTCTTCGATCCCCTGGTCATCGAGCTTGCCGCCTGCTACGCCATACTGCTCAGCTTCTGCCCCAAGTTCGCCGCCGTCATCACCGCGATGCCCGCAGCGACCATAGGCGGAGTTTCCATCATACTCTACGGAATGATAGCCGCCATCGGAGTCCGCAACGTGGTCGAGAACCAGGTGGACTTCCAGCAGAGCAGGAACATCATCATAGCGGCCCTGATACTCTGCCTCACCATAGGCATCGAATACTCCGCCGCCGGAAACATCTCCTTCAACCTCGGAGGCATGAGCCTCTCCCTCTCCGGCCTCGCCGTAGCCTCCATCACCGGCCTGGTGCTCAACGCCATACTTCCCGGAAGAGACGACAGCTTCGCCCAGGGCAAGAACGAGAAGCTCTCCGGCTCCCTCGGAAAGTACTGATAAGGGAAAGCGGCAGCGGCCGCAAAAATGCATCGGATGAAAAGAGACCGAAGGCGCGATGCCTTCGGTCTTTTAATGCTTACTGTACGTTATGCGGGATGGGTCTTAAGCAGCGGAAGGGCTTCCGTCAGTCGTCCACTCTGCTGATCTTCGCTCCCAGGGCGTTGAGCTTCTCCATGAAGTTCTCGTAGCCCCTTTCGATGTGGTAGATATCTGCGACCTCGGTGCGGCCTTCGGCGACCAGGCCGGCAAGAACAAGGGCGGCTCCGGCTCTCAGGTCGGTCGCCATTACCTCGCTTCCGATCAGGGGACGCTTGTCGCCGGGAACATAGGCGTTTCTGCCGTCGAGCCTGATGTTGGCTCCCATGCGGTTAAGTTCGCCCGCGTGCATGAAGCGGTTCTCGAATATGGTCTCGTTTATGGTGCTGGTGCCCTGGACCGTTGTGAGAAGCGCCATGAAGGGCGCCTGCATGTCGGTGGGAAAGCCGGGATAAGGCATGGTCTTGATGTCGGTCGCGACCAGCTTCTTAAGGTCTCCCCTCACCCTCAGGCCGTCCACCTCGTCGTTGACGGCGGCTCCGCACTCTATGAGCTTTGCGATCACAGGCCTCACGTGGCCGGGCACGCTGTTTTTGATGAGGACGTCGCCCCTGGTTATGGCCGCGGCCACCATGAAGGTGCCGGTCTCTATCCTGTCGGGTATGACCGTGTGCCTGGTGCCGTGGAGCCTCTCCACGCCTTCTATCCTTATGGAGTCGGTGCCGGCTCCCTTGATCTTCGCTCCCATCTTGTTGAGGAAGTTGGCCAGATCGACTATCTCGGGCTCTTCGGCCGCGTTCTCTATGACGGTTATGCCCTTGGCAAGGCTTGCCGCCATCATGATGTTCTCGGTCGCTCCGACGCTGGGGAAATCCAGATATATCAGGGATCCCTTCAGCTCTTTAACGATGGCTTCCACGCTGTTCTCGTCGGAGACTATGCGGGCTCCCAGGCCCTTGAGGCCCTTGATGTGAAGGTCTATGGGGCGGTTTCCTATGGAGCAGCCGCCGGGCTGGGCTATGAAGGCAGCCCCGGTCCTCGCGAGAAGGGGTCCCATGACGAAGAAGGACGCCCTCATCTTCTTCACCAGGTCGTAGGGGATCTCGCTCTTATTGATGCCCGACCCGTCGATCACGACGGTGTGCTTCTCGTAATCCTCGGTGACAGAAGCTCCGAGGCTCCTTAAAATGCTGCACATGACGTCAACGTCGCGAAGCCTGGGAACGTCGTATATCTCGCAGACCTCGTCCGTGAGGACGGTCGCGGCCATTATGGGCAGCACCGCGTTCTTTGCTCCGCTTATATCGACCTCGCCCACCAGGGGGCCGGACTTTTCTACGATAAACTTTGCCATCGGGTCCTCCGAAATTCGTTAGTACTCTTTAATAATTAAAGCATAAATTAACATCAAGCGCAAGATGTTTCCCCGCACGGGGGCTGCCGCAGCCCGCACTTGAAATCCGCGGGACGGGGTAGTATACTGGTCTGCGGTCCGTTTCAAAGGAGACGGACAGGAAGGAAGCCGTCTGTCATGAGCAGAAAGAAATTCGTAGTTTATCTCGTGGGCGTATGCCTCATGTCGATCGCGGCCAACCTGGCCCATCCGGTCACTCCCACCCTTATAGTGGAAAGAGGCCTGGACAGCTCCATGTTCGGAGTCGCCCTGGCGGCCATGCAGACCATATACTTCCTCTTCGCTCCCTTCTGGGGCAGGCTCTGCGACTACATACCCACCAGGACAGTCATACTGATCTGCAGCTGCGGTTACGCCGTCGGCCAGCTCATATTCGGTAACGCCATGACCGAGGCCCAGGTCATAGGGGGACGCATGTTCGCCGGCATATTCTGCGGCGGAGTCTTCACGGCCTTCCTCAATTACATAGTCAACACCTCCGATCCCGAGTCCAGAGGCTCCAAGATCATAGCCTACTCCACCGTAAACAACGTGTTCAACGCCATAGGCTATTTCATAGGCGGAATGCTTGGACTGATCTCGGTCAAGACCGCATTTTACACCCAGGTCATCATGCTTGCGGGCTGCGGCCTCTTCTTCCGCTTCCTTTGCGTCGACGACACGCCCTACAAGGCCAAGCCCGACAGGCCCCTGACCTTTAAGGACGCCAACCCCTTCGGGGTCTTCATCTCGGCAAAAAGCTTCATGACCGGCACCCTCCTCCTCCTCTTCATCACCGTCGCCATAGGGAATGTGGGGCAGACGGCCTACGAGCAGGTCTTCAACTACTACATCAAGGACCAGCTGGGACTCTCATCGGCATACAACGGCATATTCAAGGCCGTCATAGCGGCCCTGACCTTCCTGGTCAACAGCCTCATAACCATCAGGATAGTCAGAAAGACCGACACCAACGTCAGCATAGCGCCTCTTCTGGTGCTGCAGGTCATACCCCTGGCGCTGGTCTTCGTGGTGAAGGACGTGATCCCCTTCGCAGCCTGCTACATAGTGTTCTTCGTCCTTTCGGCGGTCAGGATGACCATGTTCCAGAACCTGTTCGCCGGAAAAGGGACTCCCGAGACCAGCAACCGCATCATGGGCTTCTTCCAGTCCATGACCGCCCTGGGCAGCATATTCGGAGCCTTCTTCGCCGGGATCATGTACAAGTCGAACCCCATGAGCCCCTTCGCCCTGGCTCTTACCGGCGTCAGCATTGCCGCCGTTCTCGTTCTGGTCTATGTCTCCAGGTATAAAAAAGAACGAAGTTAACATGTGTTCGTAAAAAACTGTACATTTTTCTTTAATATTTTTTTACTTATATTGACTTTAATGTAAACCCGGCTATAATGTAATTGTACGTTTTTTAATCATATACTCGTCAGGAGGTAGTTATACAATGACAGCAACCGGTATCGTGAGAAAATTGGATCAGCTTGGCAGGATAGTTATCCCCAAGGAACTGAGGGACACCTTCGATCTCAAGGAGAACGACCCCATAGCAATCTTCGTTGAAGGAGACGACATCATCCTTCGCAGGTATCAGCCCGCGTGCGTCTTCTGCAATGACGCCACCGATATCGTACAGTTCGGCGGAAAGAACATCTGCAAGAACTGCCTGAAGAAGCTCAAGAATCTCGAGTAATTTAGACATAAAAGCAAGATCAAAGGCGGCCCGTTAAGGGCCGCCCTTTTTATGCCTGTGATGAAGTTTTGATCGAGATCGCCCCTTAAGGTCCCTATTCGGGCGCCGAAGCGGTCTCCTTGCTTACCCTGGGATTTATCACGCTGATATAGGTGTTGCCGGGCATGAGGGTCAGTTCCTTTCCGTCCTCGGTGGTGTAGACGTAGACGTCGTTCCTGGTCTTTCTGGACCACTTGATGGGTATGCCCTTACCTTCGCAGTAGTAGTTGCCGCTGCCCGATCCGGTGGTCGCGTAGCTCATCCTGCCGTAGTCGTCTATGACCCTTGTGGTGGTGTGCAGCACCAGCAGGTTCTTTACGCTCAGGGTCTCCTCGGTGCTCCCCTCCTTCATGGGGCCGCCGTACTGGTGGACGTCGTAGCGCCCGGTCTCTTCGTCGTAGTAGAAGTTTCCGGTCTTGTAATTGGAGACGACTATCTTCACGTTGGCGGCTTCGGTCCCGTCCCCGGTCGCGGCTTCTTCTCCGAAGCGCAGGCCGCTGTCGTAGCCCTCCTTGTGCTCTTTGCGCATGGTGGTGCTGTTGACGTAATTGAGGATCTTTTCGCTGCTGGTCATGAGGCTGTGCTCATAGCCGTTCTTTGATTTTCTGTAGCTGTCGCGCCAGAATATCTTCGCGTCGCCGGCTCCCCTGACGCCGTCCATGTGGTCCATCTTCCAGGCTTTGATATCGGCGTAGGCCTCGTCGCTTCCCCCCGCGTGGACCAGTATGGCGTCGTAGCCCAGGCAGGTCTCAAGGTAGTAGGGCCTTGCGGACCGCACGGTACCGATCTCACCCACGTCTTCGATGTTCTGGTATATGGCCAGGAACCTGGTGATGCCGCCCTCCGCTATATATTCGTAGATTATGCTGGCCTTGGTGAGGGACACGGTGGGCTGGGCCTGCTTGTGGTTGTTGATTATGACCGCGTAGGGCCTTTTGGCACTGACGTCGGTCTCAAGAGGAAGCCCGGTGAGAGGATCAGGGAAGGTCTCGGGCTCCGGTTCAGGTTCAGGCTCCGGCTCGGGCTGGGGCTCCGGTTCAGGTTCTTTCACGGGTTCCGGCTCCTTTACCGGCTCCGGGGGAACGTCGTTCTTGGGATTCACTATCTCGGGTTCCTGCGGAGCCGGGGCCTCCGGCTCGAAGGGCTCCTCTTTCTTTGACCCGCAGGCTGCCAGAGCCATGATGAGCGCCAGCAGGAGAGCGAGCATTCTTAAAGCCTTAATGTGTTTTATTCTCATATCTTTACCCCTTCGGATCTTCGATCCTTAAATGAGATTATAGCACAAACGGGCGATTCAACTCAAGTGGGGCCGTCCATTACGACCCTTCATAAAGTCCGGCGAAGAGACAATTGTCGCGGCGCAACATGTTCTCTCATATTTTTTGGTGCTGCCTAACCATACGATTATCATATACCCTTGAATTTATCATACCGTTCGTGTATATTATTTGCCATATTTACGCACGGTACGGCCCGCGGCGGCCGAAAGCGAGGTGACAAAAGATGTACGAAAAGATGGTATTCACTATCCCGCCCGAAAAGCACAACGCAAAGGACATGCAGCAGATACTGTCCTCCCACCCCGAGATACGCTTCGTTTCCATGGTCGGTCTCGATATCTACGGACGCGACACCGACGAGAAGATCCCTGTGCAGGAGATGATGAAGGATTTCGACGGCTTCATGCATACGGGAGTCCAGACCGACGGTTCATCGGTGCTGCTTCCGGGCATCGCGGACATCTCCAACGCCAAGGTCGACATGAAGCCCGACACCGCGGTCAACTGGTTCGTCGACTACAATTTCCGCAACCCCGACGACGAGAACGGCCTTCCCGTGGGAACCCTGAGGATACCCGCCTACCTGGTCCACAACGACGTGACCAGCGTGGGATCCCGCGTCATACTCGAAAAAGCGGTGGAGAGGGTCAAGGCCGAACTCCCCCGCCTCATAAATGAAAACCCCTATGTGCTCAAATACCTGCCCTTTGACAGCGCGGACGACATAGAAGACATAGTTATGACTACGGCGACGGAACTGGAGTTCTACGTCAAGACCCCTCACAACGTGGCCGACAGGGAGAAGATGCACACCTCACAGGAGCTCAAGGAGCAGTACTGGAAGAGGACCATGGGCCCCGTGCGCACCGCCCTCGAGCAGACCGTCTGCATGCTAAACTGCTACGGCCTTAAGGTGGAGATGGGCCACAAGGAAGTGGGAGGCATCAAGTCCGAGCTCTTAAAGGACGGCGATTTCGACCACGTCATGGAGCAGCTGGAGATCGACTGGAGATACTCCGACCCCATGCAGACCTCGGACAACGACAGCATAGCCCGCTACATAGTAAGGGACACCTTCAGAAGGAACAGCCTCGACGTGACCTTCATGGCAAAGCCGGTGGAGGATGTGGCGGGAAGCGGCAAGCATACCCACATGGGCATGGCCGCAAAGCTTAAGGACGGAAGGACGGTCAACCTCTTCAGCAGCGTAAGCCACAGCAAAGAGTTCATGAGCCCCATAGGCTTCGGCGCAATGATGGGCCTGCTTAAGAACTACGAGGTCATAAACCCCGTCATCAACTGCACCAACGACGCCTTCAACAGGCTCAAGCCCGGCTACGAAGCCCCCATATGCATAGCCTGCAGCCTCGGAAGGAGCGTGGGCTTCCCCTCCAGGAACAGGTCCGTCCTCGTGGGTCTCATCAGGAGCATAGACAGCCCCATGGCCACCCACTTCGAACTGCGCTCCCCCAACCCCAAGAGCAACACCTATCTGGTGCTGGCCTGCTGCTTCAACGCCATGCTGGACGGAATAAAAGCCTGCCTTGAAGCCGGAAGATCGCCCAAGGAGCTTGAAGCTTCGGTCTCCAAGGCCTACGGCGAAGAGGACTTCTACCTCGAGAAAAACAGGGTCTACAGGGCCGAAAACAACATCTTCGAGGACTACAGCCCCGAAGAAAGGGAGCGCTTCTTCGGCAAGGCTCCTGCAACGGTCTGGGACAACATCAAGGCCTTCGACCTCTGCCCCGAAAAGACCGCCGTCCTCGCGGCCGGAGGCGTCATGAATGATATCGATCTGGCATCCTTCAAAGCCGCAGCCACCGACCAGTGGGAGATGGAGC
>JAFRWQ010000124.1 GCA_017437925.1 Bacillota bacterium | reverse complement strand
TTCATCTGGAAGAGGGCCGTGCTCCCGTCGATCATGACGGGGCTTGAGATATCGTAGCCCAGGGGAGCGACGATCTCCTCAACGCTCATGGTCCTTAAGCAGGCGACGTAGAGCCCCGGCTCGTGGGGACGGGTGCCGCTGAACTCGGCTCCGGTCATAACGACCATGTCGCCCCTGCAGTCGAAGGAATAGACGTCGAATTGGGGGGCAGTGAGCCTCTTTACGGTGCCGGCCTTGGGGTCGCAGACGAAGAGGCTCTGGCGTATCTTGCTCACGTCGCCGTTGCCGTTGCTCCAGAAGGGGACCTCCTCGAATATCCTGTAGGCGGGATCGCGGCTCTCGGTCTCGTTGCCCGGGACCGGGTCGGCGTCGTCGGTCAGAAGGTCGGTCTTGGCCTTTACCAGCCAGCTGCCGTCCTCAAGTATCACCGGCATGCCGCTCCTTAAGGGCAGGCTGCAGTATTCCTCAGCCTCTCCCCCCTTGGGGTCAATGGCGTAGTATTTGGTCTTAACGCCCTTGTCGCTCTTCTCTCCCGCCAGGGTGAAGAGCAGCTTTCCGCAGGGAAGCCAGGCGAAGTCCGCCACGTTGGTCCTGGCGGTGATCCTCCGCGGGCAGGACCCGTCCGTCGGGACCGTCCAGATATCGGCCTTGTAGCGGTTCTCGTCCATTACGGGCTGCTTCAGGAGCAGGCCCACGGACTTGCCGTCAGGCGATATGCGGGGGCTCGAAGGATAGCGGAACTCAAGAAAAGTTTCGGCATTGATCTTTTTCATATATAAACCTCCACGTTGAGATATAACGGTCTAGCGTTCTGTCATCTCTGAGACTACTCTGGCGAGAAGGGTCCGGGGCAGTATGACGGGCTTTCCTGTGACCTCCGCGAACATGCGCTTCATATCCTTTGTAAAGCCTATGCAGTCCAGGACTATGAGGTCCGCGTCCTCCATCTTCGCGATCTCTTCAGCCACGGGGATGAGGCTCTCAAGGCCTTCGTAGGGGGAGCCGGCGACGCTTCTCACGCTTTTCACGTAAGCGCTCCACTTCTTGTTGTTCTGTTCGAGCTGCAGAGCCGAGGGAGTCACGGTCACCAGATCGGTATTGCCCGCCAGAAGCGGCACCACCGAGGTCAGCACCTTGTCGGGAAAGACCATGGGCACATCGGAGTGAAGGCTTTCGGGGAACTGTCCGGTGCAGAACACCATTATCAGGCTCACCCCTGCCTCTTCGAGCCCGTCTATGGCCCTCTGAAGCCTGGGAACTATGTATTTCTCGGCGAAGGTGACCGACGAACCGTCGGTAAGCCTTGAAACCAGGACGTAGTCCCCCTCTTCGGGCTTAAACTTTTCGATCTCCTCTCTGGTAAGGCCGTCCAGCCCTCCCCTCTCGATGAGCTCGATACCTTCTCCGAAATAGTCCATGATGTCGCAGGTCACGTCCACCCTGGGAGCCTGGCCCACGGTTATGGCGCCTATCTTTATCTTCTCCATATCAAAGCGGACGGGACAAAAGCCCCGCCCTTACTCTCTTTCCTTATTCGGTCCTGCCCAGGGTCTGCAGATGGGCCATGCTGCCGTACTTTCTGTTGAGAGCCTCGAACTCTTCGGCGTTGTAGAAGGACACCTCGCCCTTACCGAAGTACTTGGCGACCTCGAGCATGTAGCGGGCGGCTTCCTCAACGTCCGCGAAGTGGGTCGCGCCGGTCGCGCAGCCGGGCACCGGGGTCTCGGTGGTGATGGCGACTCCCACGCAGGGAGCGTCGGTGGCGGTGCAGGGCTGCAGGATGCTGTTCATGTGGTAC
>JAFRWQ010000013.1 GCA_017437925.1 Bacillota bacterium | reverse complement strand
GCTCCCATGGCAAGGGCCAGGGTCATGTGGTAGTCGTGGACTATGCCGCCGTCGGAGCAGAGAGGAATGTACATTCCGGTCTCTTTAAAGTACTTCTCCCTTTCGCGGGCCACGTCTATGACCGCCGTAGCCTGGCCGCGGCCTATGCCCTTGGTCTCGCGGGTGATGCAGATGGAGCCTCCGCCTATGCCTATCTTGACGAAGTCGGCGCCCGCGTCGGCCAGGAACCTGAAGCCCTCGCCGTCGACCACGTTGCCTGCTCCCACCTTGACGGCGTCGCCGTAGGTCTCCCTGATCCAGGCCAGGGTGTCGTGCTGCCAGTTGGAATAGCCCTCGGAGCTGTCGATGACCAGGATGTCGGCTCCCGCCTCTACCAGGGCGGGGACCCTGTCCTTATAGTCCCTGGTGTTGATGCCGGCGCCCACAACGTAGCGCTTCTTCTCGTCCAGGAGCTCAAGGGGGTTCTCCTTGTGGCTGTCGTAGTCCTTGCGGAAGACGAAATATTTGAGCCTGCCGCTGTCGTCCAGTATGGGCAGGGCGTTGAGCTTGCTCTCCCAGAGAAGGTCGTTGGCTTCCTTAAGGCTGATGCCTTCCTTCGCGTAGACAAGCTTGCTCAAAGGGGTCATGAAGTCGGAGACCTTGGTGTCGAGGCTCATGCGGCTCACTCTGTAGTCCCTGCTGGTGACTATGCCCAGGACCTTGCCTTCGGCGGTGCCGTCGTCGGTCACGGCGGTGGTGGAGTGGCCGGTCCTTTCCTTTACCTGGAGCAGGTCGCCCAGGGTCTGGTCGGGCCTTATGTTGGAGTCGGAGGGCACGAAGCCGGCCTTGGAGCTCTTGACTCTCGCGACCATGGCGGCTTCGCTTTCTATGCTCTGGGAACCGAAGATGAAGGATATCCCGCCCTCTTTGGCGAGAGCAACAGCCAGCCTGTCGCCGGATACGGCCTGCATGACCGCCGAGGTCATGGGTATGTTCATGGAGAGGGCCGGTTCCTCAAAGCCCTTGCGGTACTTGGTGACCGGGGTCTTCAATGAAACGTTCGAGGGGATGTTTTCGGGGCCGGAGTAGCCCGGGATCAGCAGATACTCGCTGAAGGTGCGCGATACTTCTTCGTAATAGTAAGCCATGGTCCTCCTTTGTGCCCGTTCGGGCGTATTGCAGTTCAGATATATCAAAGACCCTCGGGTCTAATCGGTAACTCCCAGATATTCCTCGAGCACCAGGCCCTGCTCGTGGATCTCGGCCGCGGCCTCTTTGCCCACGTAGCGAATGTGCCAGGACTCGTACATATAGCCGGTGATGTCTTCCTTCTCTTTGGGATAGCGGAGAATGAAACCGTACTCGTGGCAGTGGTCGGCTATCCACTTGGCCTCGGGCCTGTTGTTGAAGGCGGTGAGCCCCACTCCGTTGACTCCCACGTCGCAGCAGAGGCCGGTCTGGTGTTCGCTCTTGCCGGGCCTTGCGGAGAAGCGGTCGGCGGCGGCCTGGCCGTTGTTCTTCACGTAGTTGTTGTAGAGGGTGCTCTGGTAGCTGTAGGAGCGGTAGCCCGTGCGCAGGCGTATGTCGTAGCCGTCGGCCTCGGCTCCCTTGAAGAGCTCCTCAAGGGCATCGGCTGCGACCTTTCTCATCTTGTGGGTCTCGTCGGTGCCCACTCCCGCGGTGATCTTGGAGAGGGTCACCATGTCGTCGGCCTTATAGTCTTTGGTCAGGGGGTGGGTCTTGTTGACCAGAAGGAGTATGTTGTCGTCTACCTCGGATATGGCAGCGGCGTCTCCTCCGGGGGCGTGGCTGTAATCCTGCATTGAGGCTGCCCTGTCCATGAGGTCCTGAGTCTCGGCCGATCGAGCCTTACTCTCTCCCCTGCTCCAGGCCGCGTAGGCCTGCTCTTTGGGGGCGTATTTGGGAGCTTCGGGCTCCTGAGGGGCCTGGGGCTCCTGCGGGACCTGGGGTTCCTGAGGCTTTTCGCTTCCCGCGGGAGTCTCTTCCGCGGGCTTTTCGAACACTATTTCCTTAGGATCCTCATTGCCGGTCACGGGCGGCGCGGGCTGAAACTCTGTGGGAACCTGATCTGACGGAGCCTGCTCCGCCATCTTGGGATTCTCTATTACCTTTATGTTTTCTTCGGCCCGGGCCTTGCTTCCGCAGCCGGCGCCGGCGGGCACCATGAGCAGTGCCGAAAGAAGGGCCGCGGCTATTTTTTTCGCTAAGATCAGATCCATCTTTTTCTTCATTTTCCCCTGTTAAACTTCCCCTGTCAGTGTACGAAAACACAGCCCGCGGTCCGTTTTTCGTTAAATTTTTACGATTATATGACCCGGCGGGACAAATGTCAAGCGTATTTTTACTCGTTTTGATTTTACATCAATAAGGACGCGCGGGCAAGACTTGAAGGCAAAAAGCGGCGGGCCTTTCAGCCCGCCGGCATACGCTTTTATTATCTTCCGGCCGTCAGTCGCCCAGCTTCTCCGCAAGGGCCAGGATCTTATCCTCTTCCATTCCGCAGGCCATCAGGTATTTGGCTGCGAGGGCTGAGAAGTCGACCAGCCTCAGGTCTTCGTCCCCGGCAAGTTCCCTCGTCATGGGTTCCAGCACCTTTTCGACTATAACGTCGTAGCGGGCCTTGTCGGTCTCTTCGGTGATCCCGTAGTAGTTATCGTAAGTGATCATGTAATCGTTTACGATCTCTTCATAGCTGGCTCCCTCGAGAGCTTCGAGCACCATGCAGAAGAAGCCGGTCCTGTCCTTGCCTTCGGTGCAGTGGATGAGGAAGGGGCCGTCATTATCGGCCATGGCGGTCATGGCTTTAACTACCTTGGAGCGGAACTCCTCCGACTGGAAGTTCATGTTAAGGCCCACGGGAAGGACCTTTCCCTCTTCGTACAGGGCCTTGAAATTGGGGCTGTCAAAGCCTTCGGCCGCCATGTAGTTTGCGATCTTTTCGTCGGTATCGGCGAGGTCGATGATGTATTTGACTCCCTTTTCGCCCATCAGCTTGTCCACGTAGGACGCCCTGTTGTGCTGATCGTCGCAGGGAGAGGCGGAGCGGTAGGCTGTTGCGGGGCCTTCGGAAAGATCTCCCCCGCTTAAAGCCCTGAAGTTGGCGAAGATCTCGTCGCTGCCGTAGTCGTCCCTCTCGTCGGTGTAGTGGATGTCTCTCGCGTTCTGGATATCCAGGTACTTGCCCGCCTCGTTCAGGACGATGGCCGCCATGTCGCCGTCTTCGATCTCGGCGACCTCCCAGAGGTCGGCGCCGTTGTTGATGCAGGCCTTGATGTAGTCGTAGCCGGGATAGGCGACGAGGAGGGGCTGTCCGTTATCAGTGTAGTAACCGTTG
>JAFRWQ010000123.1 GCA_017437925.1 Bacillota bacterium | reverse complement strand
CGGCATGGTGCTTTCGATGACTTCTACCATGACCCACGGGGGGACCCTCTGCCCGCTGCCCTATTTCAGCCCCAAATCCAGCCTCGCCTGCATAAACCGCGAGAGGATCACCTGCTTCAACGGGGTCCCGACCATGTTCATCGCCATGTTCAGCCACGAGGACTTCAAAAAGACCGATTTCAGCTTCATGAGGACGGGCATAATGGCGGGCGCAAACTGCCCGCCGGAGCTGATGAAGAGGGCTGCCGCCGAAATGAACATGAGGGAGATCTTAAGCGTCTACGGCCTCACCGAGTCTTCGCCCGGCTGCACCATGGGAGAGGTGAACGAGAGCCTTGAGCTGCGCACCGAGACCGTTGGCAGCGCCTTTCCGGGGGTGGAATGCCGCATAATCGACCCCGAAACAGGGGAGGAGCTTCCCGACGGGGAGAACGGCGAATTCGTCGCCAGAGGCTTCAACATCATGAAGGGCTACTACAAGATGCCCAGGGCGACCAAGCAGACCATAGACAGGGAGGGGTGGCTGCACAGCGGGGACATCTGCTGCAGGACCCCCGAGGGCTACTACCGGGTCACCGGCCGTCTTAAGGACATGATCATAAGGGGCGGGGAGAACATCTATCCCCGCGAGATCGAGGAGTTTTACCTGGGTCATCCCGCCGTCAGGGACGTCCAGGTCGTCGGGGTCCCGGATAAACAGTACGGCGAGGAAGCCTGCGCCTGGGTCATCTTTAAAGACGGCGAAGGCGCAAGCGAAGAGGAGCTCAAAGCCTATGCCAAGACCCGCATAGCGAAGCATAAAATACCCCGCTATTTCGTGTTCACGGAGGAGTTCCCCATGAACGCGGCGGGGAAGATACTTAAGTATAAAATGAAAGAGATGTCTCTGGAGAAGCTGGGACTTTAGGCCGCGGGGTCAAGCGCCTCTTCGGCCTTGACGTATTTTACGCCCTCGCCGTAGATGGTGGTCCAGTCGTTCTTCATTGAAACGGGGACCCAGCCGAACTCCTCGCAGAGGCCGAACATTTTTTCGGCCTTGGATACGCTGCCGTTCTCCCTCTCGGTGTCGTCGCAGCAGAGCATGAAGGCCAGGCTCCTGTAGGGGTTGCCGCTGGTCACGTATTCTGCCATGCTGCTGTCCCCGGTGCTGTTGCCGAAGGAAAGGACCGGCTGCTGGCCTATCTCCTGCATGATCACAGAGACCTTGTTCATCTTCAGGTTCTTGATGATGAAGTCTCCGCCCAGCACCAGCTCTTCGCCCTCGGCGAAGACGTAGTTCAGGCCGTCGGTATCGCCCTGATTGCTGGAGATTATGGTCTCGTCTGAGCCTATGATCTGGCGGTTGGGAATGTTAAGGACGCTGTTGTCGATGATGCCGCGGACTATGAGGCGGTCGGTGCCGCTGACTATGTAAACGGTGAAACCGTTCTCCTGCAGGTATTCGACCACCTGGACCATAGGCAGGTAGAAGCCGTCGCCCCTCAGCATGCCCTCGTAGCTGGGCATGGGCTGTTTTTTGAACTCCTGTATGTAATCGTTGAATTCTTCTATGGTCATTCCCGCGAAGGCTGAGGCTACGGCCTTTCCGTGGTCCACCTCAAGGCCCGGGAACGAGGCTCCGGTCTCGTTCTGCTGCTTTATCTTGTTCGCGACCTCCTTCTCAAAGTCGGAGGCCTTGTCTTTGTAACCGGGGTCTTCGAGCACCCTGTACTTGAGCAGGGTGTAGTCAAAATAGTTGGGGTCGGTCTCGCAGAAGAGGGTGCCGTCCAGATCGAAGACGGCGATGCGGTCTTCAGCCGGGATGAAGTCGGCGCTGTCCTCGTCGGTCACTGTCTTTATGTAATCAGTAAGCTCGCGGGCGGCCTCCGAGCCTTCGGTCCAAAGGGAGAGGGGTGAGCGGGACCTTAGCAGGGCAGAGAAGCGCTCCAGCATGACCGCGGCCTGGGCCCTGGTCAGCTGTCCCTTGGGGGCGAGCCTTCCGTCTCCCATGCCTTCTATGATGCCGGTATCCACGGCCCACTTTACGGAGTCAAGATAGTCCCCGCTTATGGATGCGGTATCGCTGAAGCTTGAAATATCAACGGGCGAGGATATCTCGGTGTCCGCTCCCGCGTATGCCGCGTAGCGGCAGAGTATGTCGGCGGTCTCTTCGCGGGTCAGGGCTTCGGAGGGCCTGAAGCTGCCGTTTCCGGGTCCCGCCAGCTTTTCGGCCGCCGCCCAGCGCACCGCCTCGGCGTACCAGGAGCCTGTTGCCACGTCGCCGTAGGGCATGATGTAATTCACGACCGGTTCGCCTGCCATGCGCCAGAGCATGGTCACCAGCTGGGCGCGGGTCAGGGTCTGCTGCGGGCTGAAGCTGACGTCCGATGTTCCCTGGATCAGGCCTTTTTCGTAAGCCCACGCGACTGCGTCCTCGTACCAGGCGCCGTCTTTTACGTCCTTAAAGGGCAGGCCGGTCTTAAAGCAGTTGACGCGGTCGGCCAGGTTGTTTTTGAGATTGGTGAAGTAGAAGAGGTAGTCGTATACGTGGAGGGACCCCTGGGGGAATATGTCCACCCCCGGCGGATAGTCGGAAGGATCGATGTCAGTCACGACCAGTTCGCCTCTCTCGCCCAGATATCCTCCGCAATAGCCGGGGACCGGCTCCGCTCCGGTCGCCATCACGGCGCCCAGGTTGAGGGACTTGTCCGCGGGGGTGCCGTCGGTCTTCCAGTTCAGGGGGTTGATGGAGAGGGCTTTGGTGCCTTCGGGAGTTACCAGGGTGCCCGTGAGGCTTCCGTCCTCGCAGTCAAAGCTTATGACGGTCCCGGTATCGGTCTCGCCCTTCGCGGGTACTATTTGAGGATACTCTTCGGTCAGATCTTCTGTCACCGACCAGCCTATGGCGTAGACCGCGACCAGGCCGCTGCGCAGAGCCTCGGCCTCATCGCTCTCGCCTCCGTAGAACTCCTTGAGGAGCTCGAGGCACATCTGGGAGCCCTGGGAGAAGCCGGCCAGTATGAGGGCCCTGCCTTCGTTTTCGTTGTCGAGGTACCAGCGGAAGGAGTCGAATACGTCGGCGCGGGCGACCTCAAAGGCCGCGGCCCTGGGCTCCTCGTCAAGGGTGTAGGCGTTGATGGACATCTGGCGGTAGTAGGGCGAATAGACCCTGCCGGCGTCCTGATAGATGCCTCTGCCCATCTCGAGGGCGTTGACGAACCTGGCCTTGAGCTTGTCGTTCAGATCGAAGGAGTTGGTCTCGCTCCGGGTATCGACGGTGGGGCAGATGACGAAGACGTCTATCCCGCTGTCCTCCCCTTGCGCGAAATAAGCCCAGTTCTCCGGGTCGGAATAATCAATGGGCTCTGAAGCGGCGCCCGTTTCGGCCGCCAGGACCTGCGCTGAGAAGGAAAACACCAGCGCCAGCGCCAGTATCAACGATAAAAATGCTCTCTTTTTCATGTAATACCTCGATTCTTGCAAAGATCGGACCTGATACGCGTTCAGCCCGTAAGACCTAATTGAATCTCGCCGCTATGCCGGCTGTGATCCTGAGGAACTCGTCTATATCCTCCGTTCCGTGGCAGTGGAGGGGGGAGACCCTTATGACGCCCCTGTCGGCTCCTATCTCTCTGACTATCCTCTCCGAGTAGAGGCTGTCGATGGCCCTTTCGCAGACCGTGACGCCCAGCCTCTGGTACTCGACCACCAGATCGGCGGCTTTTATGCCGTTGATCAGGAATCCTGCTATCAGATCGCGGCCTTCGAAGGAATCCGGATCCATAAAGACCCTGACGCCGTTTATATGCCTTAAGCCCGGGACTTCATCTGTCCCTTCGAGCAGCCTGACCAGCAGGGCCCTTTCCTGAAGGTGTATGCGCTTCATGCCTTCTCTGAAGAGTTCCTTTCTGTCGGAACTGTCTGTGAAGTGCGCTCCTATCCCGCATACATAGTCGATGACCGCGAGCATGGCGGCGAAGTTGCCGGGGGAGGGCGTCCCGAGCTCGAATACCTTCGGGGCCTTGCCCAGCAGCTTGTGGTGGGTCATATGGGCGACCCTCTCCGATACGTAGGCGTAGCCGCAGCCCCTTATGCCGAAGAACTTGTAGGGCGCGATGTTCATCCCGTCGACGCCGAGGGCCCTGACGTCTATCGCCATGTGGGGGGCATGCTGGACCGCGTCGCTTACTATGTATATGTCAGGATTGATCTCTCTTGCGGCTTTTACGATGGCCTCAAGGTCCATCACTATGCCGGTTATGTTGGAAGCCGACATCACGCTGAGCAGCACAGTATCCTTATCGACCAGCTTTCGTATCTCTTCGGGCTCGATCTTTCCGGTCTTCGGGTCGATGTGAGCCACCCTGAGCTCGCGGCCGGTCTCGTTGCAGTAGTATTCGACGGCGTCAAAGGCGGAGGGGTGCTCCATCACGGACATGACCGCGTTGGTCCCCCAGCCCGCGTTCCTCATGATGATGCCGACCATCTGGAACATGGCCTGCGAAGCGGTAAGCTCGGTGAGCAGGGCGCCTTCGCCGGGCTCTGCGCCGAAGATGATCTCCATGATCTGGCGCGTGCCTTCGTTCACGAGCCCCTTGAGATATAGGGAACGCTCGTGGAACCTCTCCGGGCAGTCGGGATAAGCCTCCATCTTTGCCTTGGCTTCAACGCAGCGCCTGAGCCTTAAGGAGCCGCCGGAGTTTTCAAAGAAAAGCCTTTTCCCGTATTCGGGATCCTCGTCGGCGTAGCAGAACTCCGCCTTGAGCGCTTTCTGCAGTTCTTTGTCAAATAACAGTCCTTTTTCAAAAGTCATAGTAAGGGCCTCCGCCTTCCGGTTAGGGATGGTTTATTCAGTCGTTTGTGAACGGGATAGTTTATCGTTTGTATTATACTATTTCGGAATATATAAAAACAATTAGAATTCACGACGCTCACGCCCTCACGGGTTCGAGTCCCAATCATCATATGCAATAGCAAAAGGCAGGCTCAAGGCCTGCCTTTTACTATTGGCGGAGAGCATGGGACTCGAACCCACGCAAATAATCACGATTTACGTTGATTTTTCAAGGAAGTCGCTTCCCGAAAGTTATCTGTAAAGTTATACTTTTCAGAAAAGTAATCGTTGACCAATTCGTCGAAGTCGAGCCGCTCCTGGCTGAGTGTCTGCTGGTAGTGGGCCTTCATGACGTGAGGCGTCCTCCAGCCTCCGCGCTCCATAGCATACTTGTCAGGGACACCGAGAGCCAGCATGGCGGAGGCGTTCAGAGCCCGGAGACCGTGGAAAGAGATCTTCAGGCCTGCCCGCCTCATCTCGGTCTGGAAGCGGCCATAGATGGCGGCACGGCTGCGAGGCTCCAGGAAGCCGTCAGAGCCGCCCTGAGCGTATTTTATGTAGGGGACAGTACTTTCTACCAGTTCACGCAAAAAGCGAGGAATAACCAGCTTTCTGAGTCTTGTAGCGGTCTTCCCGGTCTCCTTGACCACCGGGCCCGCGTCCGTGTCGACGATGACCCTCCTGATGGTCAGAGTCCCGCCGGCGACATCGGAGCACTTGAGGCCTCGGATTTCCGAGATGGTCAGTGACAGGCAGAGAGCCAGGAGGACTGGCAGCTCCACGTCGGATCCACGGACGGCCGCCATCACAGCTGCAGGCTCCGGCAGGTCCTTCGGCACGACCTGGTAGGTCGGCAGCTTCGGAGCGAACCTCATGCCGGTCAGCTCTGCCAGAGCGGCGGACACCAGCCCCCACTCGTTCTTGATGGTCTTCGCAGACAACGGCTTGCCGGTGGCCTCGCCGGTGCGCTGGGTCTCCGCGTTGATGGCCTTCTGCACGGCGGCCGCGTTCAGCTTGCTCGCCTGCGTCTCCATGAGCGTCGGGAAGGCGTGGGCTCTGATCCGCTTGTAGGCGGTCAGCGTTGACGGTGAGAGCACCGGTCCGCAGAGCTCGATGTACTTGTCGATGAGAGCGCCAACGGTCCCCTTGGAGGCCTCCGAGGCCCTTGTGCGCTTCGTCCTGGCGAACTCCGCCGCCATGAGCTCCGCCTGTGCTTTTGTTGACGCGGTGAAGCTCTTGACGTGCTTCTTGCCTTGCTGGTCGGTGTAGTCGTAGACCTGCACCCTCCAAGAGCCTGACGGCGTCTTCTTTGCCTTATTTGCCATATCTCTCGGCCTCCTCCTCGAGCTCCTGGCTCCACTCCTCAAGCTGCAGGTGGTGCAGCTCGATGTGGGCCTTCTCGTGGTTGTACGTTTCACGCTGCCTTT
>JAFRWQ010000122.1 GCA_017437925.1 Bacillota bacterium | reverse complement strand
GGTCGTAGTCGTAGCCGAAGAGTACGGAGAGGAACTGCATGGCTCCCGGCAGCTCCCTCACCCTGATGCGGGGAAGGTTCTGACCGGAAAGGTCCATGTACTTGCAGCTCATGTCGTGGAAGTCTTTTGCGACCTGCTTTATGACGGGCAGGAGGGTCTCCTTGGGGATAGAGATTTCCTTTCTGAAGGCCCTGATCTTTTCTTCGGCGCTGCCGCTTCCGGGAAGAGCGTTATTAAGATCGCTCACTATGGCGCTGAACCTGCCGTAGTCGTAGGCAGGAGCTATGAGGCCGTAGAGGCCGTCGGTCGCTTCGTCGTAGCTCATCTTCTGACCCTTTAGCAGGGCGAGCCTCACCACCAGCTGAGAGGCGTGCTCCTTGAGGTAGACTGCCCTTCTCTTTTCCCTGGGAGAGGCGGTCTTTTCGTACTCGGCCAGATCCTTTGCCAGCTGGACCGCGTCCTCGTACATGTCGTCCAGCGATTTGCCGTGCTTGAGGTTTCCTATGTCGTAGTCGGGGATCTGCTTGTAGGTCCTGGAGAATTTCATGGAGGTCCTTCTCCAGAAGGGAGCCTCGGTGAACCAGTTGAGGTCCCAGGGGTCGAAGCGGGTCTTGTTGAGTATCAGGTCGGCGTATATCTGCGCGTAGTTGTTGAGCACCGATTCAGACATTACAGGCCCTCCTTCCCGAAGAATTCGTACATCTCTTTGCCGGTAGCGATCCAGACGTCGTCCATGGCGGTGATCATGCCGAAGAGCTCGTCCAGGATGTGGACCCTGCCCTTTTCTCCTATGGTGGTGGGGTCAAGCTGCAGGTTGAAGAGGGTTCCCCAGCGGCAGGAGCCCTCGAACTCGGTCTTGAAATTGACCAGGACGTCGTCGGAGGGGGTGATCCTGTGCTGAACCGAGGGGTCGAAAACGAAGGCGAAGTAGGGAAGATCGAAGGTCGCCCAGTCGACGGGAAGCTCCAGCAGGTCAGCCTCTTCAAAGATGTAGGGTATGTCGCTGTCGGCGAGGGAGCTGGAATACTTGAAGCCCAGCTTCTTTACGATCTTCAGGGTCTCGGCCGTGATCTCGCCCTCGGGCATGCGGAAGCCCACGGGGTCGTATCCGGTGATATCCTTAAGGGTCTCCTTGGCACACTTAAGGACCTTTTCCTGCTCCTCAGGGCTTAAGAGGGCCAGGTTCTCGTGCTTGTCGCCGTGGCAGCCTATCTCGTGGCCTCTCGCAGCGACTTCCTTCACCTTGTCGGGGTAGCGCCTTGCCACGTCGGCGGGGATGAAGAAGCTGGCCTTGATGCCGTACCGGTCCAGCACGTCCAGCAGCCTGGGGAGGTAATAATTCATGCCGTTTTGGCCAATGGGCAGGCTGTCCCAGGCCTCTATGTCCTCGTCGGGGTAATATATCTTGAGCCAGTACTCGGCGTCCAGGTTGACGGACACCATGACAGCGCTCTTCTTGCCTTCCGGCCATTTTACAGTTTTCGCGTACATGTCCTCACTCCTCCGTTGCCTTGATGTAATACCTGGCTATATCTTCGCAGGTCGCGCACCAGACGTCCTTGTTCTCCGTCAGGTACTTGCAGAAATCGTCCAGCAGTATGGCCCTTCCGGGGTGGCCGCAGACCTGGGGATGGAAGGCAGCCGACACGGGGACCCCGTAGCGGACCGAACCCTCGATCTCGTGTATGAACTTGGAATATATGCCGTTGTAGCAGGCTATGGGGTCCATGTCCACCATGACCTGGGGCCAGGAGTTCATGACGCTCATGACGTAGTCGTCGAGCTCGTCGGGCTGGGCAATGTTGACCGCTTTGGTCTTAACGCCCTTCACCGTGAAGAACTCGCAGGGCTCCGGATTGCAGCCGGGGCTGTGGTAGATGTAGCCTCCCTCGGTGTACATCCAAAGAAGGGTCTCGGGGAGCAGGCCTCCGGTGTGGCGGCTTCCGACAGCCCTCACTCCGGCGACGTCCTCGAAGACCTTCTGGGCCTTCTCGAGATAGGCGATCTGCTCTTCGGGGGTCTTGCCGTAGTCGCTGGTGTGGTCGTAGCCGTGGTGGGAGAGCTCGTGGCCTTCCGCCAGTATGAGCCTGATGAGGTCGGGGTTCTCCTGCACTATGGTCGCGGGGACGAACCAGGTCGCCTTCATACCGTACTCGCCCAGTATGTCCAGTATTCTGTAGGCCGCGGTTTTGGGGCCGTAGGTCCCCACAGAGGGACCTTTAAGGAATTGGGTCCCGTTGGGAAGATGCCTGATCTTGTTGAGCCAGATGGAATTGCCGTCAAGATCGAAGGCCATGTTGAAGGCGGTCTTGGCTCCGCCGGGCCAGGAAAAACTCATTTTTTGCTGTCCTCCTTTATTTCTTTCTTCCGAGGTAACTTGCAACTATGCTCTCGTCTTCGGCGATCTCGGCCGCCGGGCCCGTCCTTACGACCCTGCCCTGCTCGAGAACGCTGGCGGTATGGGCTATGGAAAGGGCTTTGCGGGCGTTCTGCTCGACCAGAAGCACCGTTATCCCCTGCTCGTTGATGTTCTTTATTATGTTCATGACCTCGTTGACCAGCATGGGGGCGAGGCCCAGGGAAGGCTCGTCGAGAAGCAGTATGCGGGGCTCCGACATTAGGCC
>JAFRWQ010000121.1 GCA_017437925.1 Bacillota bacterium | reverse complement strand
TTTGAGCCTCTTCTTTTCTCTCTCGAAGTATTCGCGGGCTATGGGCTCGTCGGATGCCATGAGCATGGGAGGATATATGTAGTCGGTGGGGTCCTTGAAGACCTCGCCCTCCCCTTCGGGGGAAGCGCATATCACCTGGCATATCCTGCCTTTCTCCCTTACAAGTCTCTCATCAGTTACATAAAAATTATTATCGTCAAGCCACTGTCTTAGTACATTTTCCCTGCTCCTCGGCTGAAGGACGTAAAAGCCGAAGCTCCTTGACTTTTCAAGGTCTTCAGCCAATATGGAGGCTATAAGCTCTCCCCCCATGCCGGCTATGATGACCGTATCGACCTCGCCCTTTTCAAGGACCGTAAGCCCCGGTCCCAGCCTGAGGTCGGTGAGCTCCTTCGAAAGCCCCAGGTCTTCTATGTTCTTTCTCGCCTTTTCTAGAGGCCCTCTGTTGATGTCGGTAAGTATCACCCTGTCCGCCAGACCTTCGCGCAGCAAAAAAACAGGCACAAATCCATGATCCGTGCCTATATCAGCAGCGCTGCGGCCCCTTACGAGAGAGGCCAGCAGCGTCATTCTTTCCGATAAGTTAAGCTTATTCAAGATAATCTCTGAGCTTTCTGCTCCTGCTGGGATGCCTGAGCTTTCTTAAAGCCTTGGCTTCGATCTGCCTTATGCGCTCACGGGTTACGTCGAACTCCTGGCCGACCTCTTCGAGGGTGCGGGTGCGTCCGTCGTCGAGGCCGAACCTGAGCCTTAAGACCTTCTGCTCCCTGTCGGTCAGGGTGTTGAGCACTTCGTTGAGCTGCTCTTTAAGCATCGAGAACGCGGCGGCGTCGGCGGGAGAAGGAACGTCGTCGTCGGGGATGAAGTCGCCCAGGTGGCTGTCCTCCTCTTCTCCTATGGGGGTCTCGAGGGAGACCGGCTCCTGCGCGATCTTGGAGATCTCTCTCACCTTGTCTACGCTGATCTCCATCTCTTTGGCGATCTCTTCGGGGGAAGGATCGCGGCCCAGATCCTGGACCAGCTGCCTGGTGACCCTGATCTGCTTGTTTATGGTCTCGACCATGTGGACAGGGATCCTTATGGTGCGGCCCTGGTCGGCGATGGAGCGGGTTATGGCCTGTCTGATCCACCAGGTGGCGTAGGTGCTGAATTTGAAGCCTTTGCGCCAGTCGAACTTCTCGACCGCCTTCATCAGGCCCAGGTTGCCCTCCTGGATCAGGTCGAGGAAGAGCATGCCCCTGCCCACATAGCGCTTGGCTATGCTGACCACCAGCCTCAGGTTGGCGTTGCAGAGCATGGATTTTGCGGTCTTTCCCTCGGCCTCGGCTTCGAGCAGGTCGGCGGGAAGGTCTGCCTCAGCGGTCCCTTCCTTTCTCAGGCGGTTGAGCTCGGCGTGAGCCCTGTTTCCGATCTCCATCTGCTTGGCGTATATCATCTCCTCGTCCGCCGACAGAAGGGGCACGGTGCCGATCTCCTTGAGGTACATGCGCACAGGGTCGTCCACCGAGAGGTTCCTGGTCACTTCGCCCAGGTCTTCGGGCTCCACCTCATCGTCGGATCCCACCTCGTCGTCCACCTCGTCGGTGATGCTGTCGATGTCGGCCAGGCTCAGAAGCTCGATGTCCTCGTCGGTGATATCGGGAGTGATGCTGACCCCGCTGGCTTCAAGCTCGTCGAAGACCGCGTCCTCTTTGGAGGAGTCCGCGTTGATCTCGGAAAGTATCTCGTTGACGTCCGAGAGCTTTATCTCGCCCGCCCTCTTGGCCTTTTCCATGAAGCTTTCAAGCTGTGAAGCCTTGTCCTGGATCTTGACCTCTGTGTTTTCGTTCTTCATAATGCAGAATCTCCTACCTTCTGTTCAGCTGATTGAGGCTCATAAGTTCCTCTGTTAATTCCTTTATGTAGACCGGATCGGTATCCGCGTCGGTCATCGAAAGTATGTCGCCTATCTCGGCGATTCGCTTTGCGCGCCTTGATTTTTCAAGCATCGCCAGGCAGTCATCAAAGGCCTTTCTGTCGTCTTCGGGGGGCTGGATCTGCTCCATGAGCCCCGTAAGATAGGTCAGGTCTTCTTCGCTGAGCCTGTCTTTAAGATCATTGAGCTCGAATTCGGCGTCTTCCCTGTACAGTTCCGAAAAGGCCCTGAATATGCCTTTCCCGGACGGGGTGACGAAGAAGCCCTGCTCTTTTTCCGCTTCGGCAAAGTACGAAGCCTTGAGCATTATGAGCCTTATGACCGTCTTTTCCAGCAGCTCGTCGGCTTCTGTGTAGACCGTGTCCCCCGCAGCGACCGCCCTGACTTCCTCTCTCGGGGGCGGAGCCGGCTTTTCTTCCCTGTCCTTTACATCCCCCGACACCTGGTTTCTCAAGGCTCCTTCGGAGAAACCGTAGTCCCGGGCGACCTTCTTTATGTAGAGCTCGGACTCCACCGGCGGCAGAGACGCCAGCACCCGGGCCGCTTCCTTAAAGAAATCCAGCCTTCCTTCGGTGGTGTCCAGCCTGCTCTTAAGAGCGAGCACCCTGACTTTATAGTCGACGTCGGAGAGGGATACCCTGTCCGTCATCTCCAGGAACTCGGCCCTGCTGTGGGTCCTCACGTACTCGTCGGGATCCTTGCCGTCTTCCACGTGGAGCACCCTGACCTCAAGGCCCGCGGCTCTCAGCACGTCTATGCCCTTTAAAGCCGCGTTTCTTCCCGCGTTGTCGGCGTCGTAGCATAGCACGACCTTTTTGGTGTAGCGCGACAAAAGCCTTGCCTGCTGTTCGGTAAGAGCGGTGCCCAGGCTCGCGCAGACGTTCTTTACACCCGCCTGATAGAGGCCCACCACGTCCATATAGCCTTCGACTATGAAGGCGAAGCCCTCTTTTTGGATCTCGCTCCTGGTAAGGTTTAAGCCGAAGAGGTTCTGCCTCTTCTGGAATATCAGAGATTCGTTGGAGTTGAGGTACTTCGGCTCGCTGCCGTCCAGCACCCTTCCGCCGAAGCCTATGACCTTGCCCTGGGTGTTGATTATGGGGAACATCACCCGGTTCCTGAAGTAGTCATAGTTTCTGCCGCTCTTGCGGGACTGGCCGCAGAGGGAGATCTCCCTCATCATCTCGGCGCTTATGCCCTGTTTTTCAAGGCTTTCGGTAAGGCCGGTCCAGCTGTCGCCGGCGTAGCCTATGCCGAACTTCTTTATGGTCTGGGGGGTGATGCCACTCTTCGTCATGTACTCAAAGCCCTTGCTGCC
>JAFRWQ010000120.1 GCA_017437925.1 Bacillota bacterium | reverse complement strand
ATGTCCAGGCCCATCCAGCCCTCGGGCATGGACTCGCTGTCGGCGAAGGCTGTCGCGCAGTCTTCCGCAAAGCGGTCGCCCAGCTTGCTGTCGGCGGGGAGCATGAGCTTTACGCCCTTTTCCGAGGCCTTCTTCATGAGATCCTTCGCCAGCTCCAGCCTGTCCTCTTCGCAGAGGGAGCTTCCGATGGAGAGGCCCCTGGCCTTGAGGAAGGTATAGGCCATGCCTCCTCCGATGATGACTGTATCGGCCTTTTCGAGGAGGTTCTCAATGACCGCGATCTTGTCGGAGACTTTGGAACCGCCAAGGATCGCGACGAAAGGCCTTGCGGGGGAATCGACGGCTTCGCCCAGGAACTTCAGCTCCTTTTCGATGAGGAAGCCGGAAACGGCGGGAAGATAGGCCGCTATGCCGGCGGTGCTGGCGTGGGCTCTGTGGGCCGTTCCGAAGGCGTCATTTACGTAAATATCGGCAAGGGAAGCCAGCTCTTTTGAGAACTCGGGATCGTTCTTTTCCTCTTCGGGCCTGAACCTGAGGTTCTCAAGGACCATGATCTCGCCGGGCTTAAGCTCTTCTGCCTTTTTCTTCACATCGCAGTCTATGACCTTGTCGGAAGGGGCGAAGATCACGGGGCAGCTGACCAGGCCGGCCAGGTGCTCCGCGGCGGGTCCAAGGCTGAACTCGGGCTTCGGCTGGCCCTTGGGCCTTCCCAGATGGGACATGAGTATGACGGCGGCGCCGTTCTCAAGCAGATAGTTTATGGTAGGAAGGGCCGCAGTGATGCGGGCGTCGTCGGTGATGACGCCGTTCTTCATGGGAACGTTGAAATCGACCCTCATTATGACTTTTTTGCCATTGACGTCAATATCCCTTACTGTCTTTTTCATGGAGTTCTCCTTTCGGGAAAAACGCGTTCTTGTGTTTATTATTATTAAATATATTATTAAATATTATATCACTTCGCCGCGGCCTTTCAAGGAAAGGACGGCGCATTATGATCGTAAAGCGGGTAGCCTTAAGGCTTCTTCGGGCCGGCTACTCAAGACCCGGAAAACCCAGCTGCCTTAAGGCCTCAAAGGCCACTATCGCGACCGAATTGGAAAGATTTAAGGACCTGGCCCTGGTGTTCTCGCTCATGGGTATCCTGACGGCCATGTCCATGTGGGCTTCGATGAAGGGCCTCGGAAGCCCCGCCGACTCCTTCCCGAAGAGTATCATGTCTTCGTCCCGATACTCGGCCTCAGTGTAAAGCTTCTTTCCCTTGGTGGTAGCCAGGTGCATGCGCCTGCCCTCGTATTTTTTGAGGAAATCCTCAAAGCTTTCGTGGTATTCGATGCTGACGTAGGGCCAGTAGTCCAGGCCCGCCCTTTTAAGGTGCCTGTCGGTGATCTCAAAGCCGAAGGGCTTCACCAGGTGCAGGACCGACCCCGTTACGGCGCAGGTCCTTGCTATGTTGCCCGTATTGTAATGTATCTCGGGTTCGACCAGGATCAGATGGAGAGCCATGGCTATAGACCGTTCCTTTTGCATATGCCCTCGATGTAGCAGCCTTCGCATTTGGGGCTTTTCGCGGAGCAGACCCTTCTTCCGTGCCATATCAGGGCGTGGTGCATGGCCGTCCAGTGATCTTCGGGCAGGGCCTTCATGAGGCCCAGCTCGGTCTTAAGCACATCTTTCTCTTCGACTATGCCTATGCGGTTGGCGAGGCGGAAGACGTGGGTGTCGACGGCTATCCTCTGCTGTCCGAAGGCTTCGGCAAGGACCACGTTGGCGGTCTTGCGGCCGACTCCCGGCAGGGCGACCAGGGCGTCGTAATCGCCGGGCACCTGTCCGTCGTACTTTTCGACCAGGGCGGCCGAGAGCCTCTTTACGTTGGAGGCCTTGGTCCTGTACATGCCTATGGTCCTGATTATCTCGGATATCCTTTCTTCGGGCATCTGAGCCATGGCGAAGGCGTCGGGAGCCTCTGCGAAGAGGACGGGAGTCACCTTGTTCACGCTGACATCGGTGGTCTGGGCAGAGAGGACCACAGCCACAAGCAGCTGGAAGCTGTCCCCGTGGTCCAGGGCGCAGCGGGCGTCGGGGTACTCGGCCATCATGCTTTCGACCAGTTCTTTAATCTCTTTTTCGTTTAAGAGCGACATAAGACCTTCCTATTTCAAGCCTTTTGCGATCTCGGCTATTTTTTCGAAACGGTGGTTGAGGCCCGATTTTCCAAGAGGGGGATCAAAGAGGGACGCAAGCTCCGAAAGTCCCAATGACGGGTTCTCCTTCCTCATGCGGGCAGCTTCCCTCAGCTTCGGAGGCAGGTACTCAAGACCTCTCACCTCTTCGATGACCCTGATATCGGCCAGCTGCCTCTGGGCGGCGTTGACCGCCTTGTCCAGATTGGCCATCTCGGCGTTGTGGGCCCTCACCGTGGTATTTTTAAGTTCCTTGTATATCTTGGCGTCCAGGAGCCTGAACATCTGGGTGCTGGCTCCGACCAGGCTTAAGAAATCCGCGATCTGCTCGCTCTCCTTAAGATAGACCACGTATCTGCCCTTCCTTAAGGTATGCCTGGGGGAAAGGCCGAAGCTTGCCATCAGTTTTTTTATATCTTCAGCCAGGTTCTCTCCGCTGCAGCTTATCTCAAGGTGATAGCCTCTGGCGGAAGGAGAGCTCACGGAGCCCGACGCCATGAAGGCTCCTCTCAAGGCGGCCTTCTTGCAGCAGCGTTTTCTCGCGACGTCCGGCCCCAGGGTATCGGTAAAGTAATTGCTTCCCTCTCTCACCGAGAGTATGCCGCATTCCCTTAAGACCGCGTCGGAATTCATGGCCGGGCTTATGAAGAGCTCGTAGCTCCTGCCCCTGGAAAGGCCGCTGCCCTTCACTATCTGCAGCCCGGTCTTTATGCCGAAGTAGTCCTTTATGAGCTCTGCGTAGCGGCGGGCGACGGCGGGATTGTCGGTTGAACTCCGTATCCCCAGGCCTCCGCTGATGGTGATGGTGCCCGAAAAGCGCAGATAAAGGGCGATCTCGGCCAGCTGGCAGCACTTCTTGCCCGCCTCCAGGGTCGTCAGTTCCTTTTTTACGTCTGAAGTGAAGGACATCTACTTTACCTGATGGTCCAGCTCCCTGTGCATCAGGTTGACCTGTATGCCGGTCTCCCTGAGCCTCGAAGCCAGTTCTTCCGCTGTGACGACGCTCCTGTGGCGTCCTCCGGTGCAGCCTATGGCGACGTGCAGGTGGTACTTGCCCTCCCTCACGTAGCTTGGCATGAGCTCGATTATCATGCCGGCGACTCTTCCCGCGAAGCGGGAGCACTCACCGCTCCTCATGACGTATTCCCTGACCTTCTGATTGCGGCCGGTCAGATGCTTTAAGCTTGCCACGTAGAAGGGGTTCTGCAGAAAGCGGGCGTCAAGGACCCAGTCGGCCTCAAGGGGCATGCCGAACTTGTAGCCGAAGGACTCTATGGTAACTATGAATCTCTCTTCCTCGGTGCCCTGCTGCAGCAGCTTGGTCACGTGGCGGTAGAGCTGGGCGGTCTTGAGGCTTGAGGTGTCTATGACATAGTCGGCCATCTGACGGGCGAAGCTGAGCTTTTCCCTTTCAAGCCTTATGCCTTCCCTGATGTTGCCGTCCGGGGCCAGGGGGTGGGACCTCCTGCTCTCCTTGTACCTTCTGACCAGGGTCTGGTCCGAAGCCTCGAGGAACATGATCTTAACGTCGATATCCGCTTTTTTAAGCTCGTCAAGGCATTCCCTGAGGCTGTCAAGGAACTCGCCTCCCCTGATGTCGACCACGAAGCCCACCTTGGAAAGGCCGGGCCTGGCATTCCCCACCAGGTTCATGAAGTCCATTATGAGCATGGGCGGGATGTTGTCCACGCAGTAATAGCCCAGATCCTCGAGGCAGTGGACAGCCTGGGTCTTTCCGGCTCCAGAAAGGCCGGTAACTATTATCATTTCCATGCTATGACCTCCTGTAGTTGACTATCCTTGAAAGATCAAGGCCGGCTGCCTTTGCCCTCTCAAGGGCGCGGCCCACCCTCCCTACGTTTTCGGGCCTGTGGGCGTCGCTTCCCAGAATAAAGCTCACATCGTATTTGGAAGCGGTCTTTATGCCCTCTGTCGTAAGGCAGTGATGGTGATCGTTTATCTCCATCCATACGCCCAGCTTTTCGCAGCAGCGGGCTATGGCGTCTATGTCAAAATCGGCCTTTTCGCCGGGATGGCTCAGTATCTTCACCGGGTTTTCCTCGAGGGCCCTGATGACCAGCCCGGTGTTTCTTGTTTTTGCCACCTTGGTCTGGGACCCGGCCAGCCTGTACCAGAAGCCTCCGGCATGGACGAGGCAGGCCCTTAAAGGCTCTTCCCCGAAGACCCCGTAGTGGTAGCCGGCTATTATGTAATCGAAGAGCTTGATGTCTTCGGCGCTCACGTCCAGATGGCCGCTGCGGTTTATTATATTGGCCTCGACCCCCAGCAGTATCTCAAGCTCCGGATGCTTTTCGCGGGCCTTTTTTATATCCTCCCTCATCCCGGGGATGCGGGCCATGGAAAGGCCGAAGCCCCGATGGCCGGGACCGTGGTCGCTGATGCCCAGAGTTTCAAGGCCCAGAGCCGCCGCGGCGTCCGCGTTGTCCCCTATGCCGCCCTTCCCGTGGGAGTAGGTCGTATGGGTGTGAAGATCGAAGCTAATACCTTCCAATTATCCTGACCTCCGGCTCGAGAAGCACCCCGAAGCGGTCCATGACGGTCTCCTGAACGACCTTCATCAGGTCGATCACATCGGTGGCGGCAGCTCCTCCCGCGTTGACCATGAAGCCGGCGTGAAGGGGCGATATCTGCGCTCCTCCCAGCTGAAGGCCCTTAAGGCCGCAGTCCTCTATGAGCTTGCCGGCAAAATAGCCTTCGGGCCTCTTGAAGAAGCTGCCCGCGGAAGGAAGATTAAGAGGCTGCTTGGCGCTCCTCTGAGCCGCCAGCTCCCTCATCCTCGCTTCTATGGCGTCTTTATCCCCCTCGCTGAGCCTTATGACCGCGCTGAGTATGAACTCGCCGTTCTCCGAAAAGACGCTGTGCCTGTAGGAAAGATCCAGCTCGTCCGCGCTTCTTTCGATGATCCGGCCCTGCCTGTCCATGGACCTCACCGAGACCAGCACCTGCTTCATCTCGCCGCCGTAGGCCCCGGCGTTCATGAAGACCGCCCCGCCCAGGCTTCCCGGTATGCCGGAGGCAAATTCAAGCCCCGTCAGCGACAGAGCTGCCGCTTGCCTTGCCAGACGTATCAGAGAGACCCCGGCTCCCGCCGAGATCTCGCAGCCTTCGGCCGAGATGCTGCTTAAGCCTTCCGAGGCCTTGATGACAGCGCCTTCGTAGCCGCTGTCGGTAAAGAGCAGGTTGGACCCGTTGCCCATGAACATGTAGGGAAAGCCTTCATTTTCAAGTATCTCTATCATGGCCGCGAGGGCCTCTTCTGAAGAAGGAACGGCAAAAATAGCGGCCCTGCCGCCGCATTTGAAGCTGGTCTGATCTGCCATGGAGCAGTTTTCGATGAGGCCGCCTTCGGCGCAGTAAGGCCTAAGAGCAGCCGATAGGCCCGAAATGTCTCTCAATTTTCCTCCGCTGCCTGACGGCAGACCTGAAGCACCGCTTCAAGCCTGTTGAGCAGGCTCCTCTCAAACACGCCGGTCATCCTCTCAAGGCTCTCGCCTCCCAGGCAGGACGCGACCATCTCGTTGAATTCGCGCTCCCCCACGGTGAGCGAGGGTATGGGGATGTCGGCTTCTATAAACTCGTACATGACCATGAAGCCGGCCATGAGTATGCTGTCTTCGCAGAAGGGATAAAGGCTTAAAAACCCGATGACGGTCTCAGCCGCTGCGCCGGCCGGATCTTCTCCCCTGATGGAGGAAGCCTTTCTCAACACCTGGCCCAGGGCCGGGGGAAGCTCCCTGAAGTGGGGAGGGACGTAGTTCCACTGGTAGACCACCTGGTTGGAATCCCGAAGACTGCACTCGCTGCCGGTCGCCATGGAATACCAGCGCTCCAAAAGTCTAAGATCCGGGCTGGACTGCATCTGGATGCACTCCTCCATGTCCTTGTAGACCGCGGCGCAGCCGTGGACGAAGCCGTAGAGGTCCAAAGGCAGGCTCTCGTCCAGCCGGCCTTCGAGCATCATGACTATCTGCTGCCTGCTGAGAGGCCGTCCCATGAGCCTTAAGACCGTGAAGAGCCAGTACCAGAGGTCGCTGTCCCTGAGCCACTTCCTCAGCTGGGGGTCATGGCCCCTTATCCTTCGGTATTCATCCAGTTTTTCCGCGATGAGTTCCTTCATGGCAATATTTTACCACCAAGCGAAGCTTTTTGGAACAATATTGAAGCTTTTGATGGGACAGGCGCCTGTTTTAAGCCCCTTTTTCCCGCTTTATGCCTTTATGCCGCTGTAAAGCAGTTCGAGATGCCTTCCGATGTGGGAAGCCAGCAGCTCTTCGTAATCTTCGGCGTACCTGTTCCAAAGATCGTAAAGCCTGTCCTTAAAGAGACTGCTTCCGTCTTCCTTTTTGGCGCTCAGTATGAGTCCGTAGGTGATGTGTATGAGCTGGCGGGCGTCGCTCATGGAAAAGAGGGAAGGAAGCTCTTCGTCGCCCAGGCTTTCAAGGGCCGGTATCTTCGAAAGGTCTGTGGTCACGTGATAGTAGGCCGTCGCCTCATTAAAGTGCTCAAGGGCGAAGGCGTGGACCTCGCGGTAAAGGGCCGGGTCCTTAGCGGCGACGAGGAGCATGGCCTCGAGCCAGCTGGTCCCCGCGGTCTTGAGGTGGAAGCGCCCCTTTGTAAGCTCTCCCACCGAAGGGAAGACCGAGAACTTGTCGGAGCCCGAGTGGACCGAGATCTTGTAGCCGAAGGCCTCCGCAATGGCAGCGTGCTCCTTAAGCTCCTTTCGGAACTGCTCCACGTCTCCTATGTAGTCTATGCCCTTCTGGAACTCCCCGCAAAAGCGCGGAGCGACGGTGGCGGGCTTTACGCCCCTCTTGCTCAGCTCCCTTGCGACGAAATAATGCTGAAGGGGGCTGGTGGGAGTGTCGGTCTCGTCTATTGAGATCTCAAAGTCGATCGGTTTCCCCGCTATGTGTTCATGCCAGATCTTCGCTGCGAATTCCACGGCCTTTCCGTAGATCAGCACGCAGCGGGCCAGGTCCTCTTCGCGCATTTCAACGGCAAGCTCCTCCGATACTTTGACGGGGCCGGAAAGGTATTCTTCTTCAAGTTCGGGATCCTTCTCGTACTCGGCCATGACCTCTTCGGCGCTTAAAGAGCTGACGTTTCTTATGTAATTGCTGCAGTCCAGAGTTATCATGGTGCAGCCGCAGCCCAGGGCGTATTCGACCTCTTCGGGAGTCTTGAGGTGGTCGCCGTCGGCTCCCCAGGCCCGCCTGTAATCTTCGCGGAACACCGCCCTCGAGGCGCAGTCCACCACATCTTCAAAGCTTCTCTCGGTGAGATTGAGTTCCCTCACCGACTGCTGGGCCAGTACGGGACAGGCGTCGAAGCGGCCGAAAGCTTTAAGATGGCCGGGAGTCGCTATCCCCAGCCTGTCGCCGGTGCCGACGCTCCTGTCCTTTGAGAGCACGGGAGACGGGGCCGCGAAGGGGAAGAGCTTTCTTAAAAGCTCCGCGTTTTCGTGGCTGTTTTCGGCCAGGACATAGGTCTTTCCGTCCGCTCCCGCGTATTCTTCTCCCTTAAAACCCGCGGCCTTTTCGGCGGCCATGCGGTCTCCCTCAGGAGTCTTTACCGTGAAGACCGCGGCCCCTTCTCCGGTCTTGTGAACGGAGCTCGCGTAGACACCGTATTCTTCGGGAACCTGAATGGATCCGGGAATATATTCTTTAAAGCATTTCATATGAGACCTCCTGTACCGGCCTGTCCGGCCCGCGCATTTGTTTACTTTATGATTTTATCAGAGCAGGGCCCTTGCCGCAAGAGAAAGGGGCCTTACAGCCTGGCCTCTTAAGCTTTGCGATTGCCCGGGACCTCACGAAATGATAGTATAGACCTGTAAAAACCGTGCCGGGGCTTACGCCCGGCCTTATTAAGGAGCAGAGATGAAAGCTATATACATAGACGCACCCGGAAAAGTCGCGATAAGGGACATAGCCTTCCCCGAAAGAAAAAAGGGAGAGGTGCTGCTTAAGATACTCTACGGAGGGATATGCGGATCCGACCTGGGTTCCTACAGGGGCACCTTCGCCTACTTCGACTACCCGAGGATACCGGGCCACGAATTCTCCGCCGAAATAATCGAATGCGATAAAAACAACCGCTTCGGCCTTAAAGAAGGCATGATCGTGACCTGCAACCCCTATTTCAACTGCGGCCATTGCTATTCCTGCAGAAAGGGCCGGGTCAACGCATGCATGGACAATCAGACCCTGGGCTGCCAGAGGGACGGGGCTTTCAGCGAATACTTTTCCATACCCGAAGAGAGGGTATACGACGGCAAGGGCATAGACGCCAAAACTCTTGCGGCCATCGAGCCCTTCTGCATCAGCTGGCACGGGATAAGCAGAGCTGACGTAGGCCCCGAAGACAGGGTCCTCATAGTGGGAGCCGGGACCATAGGAGTCCTCGCCGCCGCGGCGGCCAAGGCGAGAGGAGCCGAAGTCTTCATCTGCGACGTGGCCCGGGGGAAGCTGGACCTGGCCTCTTCCTTAGGAGTCGTTGATGGCACTGTCCTCAACGATTCCCCCGAGGGTTTCGCCGAAAAGACAGCCGAAATAACAAAAGGCAGCGGTTTTGACGTTACCGTGGAAGCGGTGGGCCTTCCATCTACCTTTCAAAACTGCATAGACGCCGCCTGCTTCGGAGGCCGCATGGTCCAGATAGGCGTAGGCAAGAAGAATCAGGACTTCAACTTCACCCTGATCCAGAAGAAGGAACTGAACATCTACGGGTCCCGCAACGCCCTGGAAAAGGACTTCAGACAATTGATAGACCTTGTCGGAGAAGGCAGAGCCCCTCTGGACAAGGTCATAACTCACACTTACGCCTTCGGCGACGCCGCGAAGGCTTTTGATGATTTTTCGAACAATAAGGGCGACATGCTCAAGGTCGTCCTCGATCTTTCAAAGACAGTTTAACTATCCCTGCTTTTTGGCGGCGTACTCCGCTGCCCTTTCAACGAAATCGCTGAACAGGACCTTAAAGCGGGGCCAGCGCTCGTAGAGCTCTTCCGGATGCCACTGAACGGCAGTCGCGAGGAGTTCTTCGTTTTCTATGGCTTCGATGACGCCGTCGGGAGACCAGGCGCAGACCTTGAAGCCGGGAGCCGGGTCCTTTACTGCCTGGTGGTGGAAGCTGTTGACGAAAAGGGGCTCGGGCCCGAAGCGGTCGCAGAAAGTGCCGGCGACCGGGTGCACTATGTGGGTCAGCTCGCTTCTGATGGCCTGATCCTGGTTGTGACAGAGCAGAGGGACCTCGCCTCCCGAAAGCTGGGAGGGGATATCCTGCCAGAGGGTTCCTCCGAAGGCCACGTTGATCAGCTGCTCGCCCCTGCATATGCCCAGCATGGGCATATGGCGCTCGGCGGCCAGCTTTGCCAGGGCCGTCTCAAGGCAGTCCCTCTCGGTGGAGACGTAGCTGACCTGGGGCACAGGATCCTCGTCGAAATAGTATGAGAGCATGTCCTCGCCTCCGGCGAAGAGTATGCCGTCCACGGAGTCTATGTACTGCTCTGCCAGGGCCGGATCGTTGCCTATGGCCGGCAGGAGCAGGGGTATGCCGCCGTGGTCCAGCACAGCGCAGACGTAGGATCTGTTGCAGGCCACGGAGCGGGGAGCGGTCTTGAAAGGTGTGTTGCTGGGTATTCCTATAAGGGGTTTCCTCATGATTCGGACCTCCTGTCCAATAAAACAGCGTTACGACAAGCTTTATAATACCACAAAGCCGGGCTTTGAAAGCCCGGCCGTGAAAATTATTTTTCGCAGTCTTCAGTTCTTTACCATGAAGAGGTAGGCGCCGGCTATGATGGCGGCGGCTCCCCATATGAGCCTGAAGTCTATGTGGGGGATGAGCACTCTCAGCACCAGCAGGGCGCCTATGAGGATGAGTATCATGCCTATGGACTTGCGGCCTTTGGTATTGACGGTCTTTCCGCTCTGCCCCGGCTGTCCGGGCTGGCCCTGCTTGGGAGCCTGGGCGCCCGGATAGGAGCCGTAGATCCCGGCGTTCTGGGAGCCGGTCTTCTCGGGCCTGGTGTAGCTGTTCTGGAAGGCCTGGAACTGGTCGTAGCGGTCGTTCTTCGGAGCCTCATATTTGGGCGCTTCGGGAGCGGTATACTTGGGCGCTTCGGCCTTGGGAGCTTCGTATGCCGGGGCTTCAGCCTTCGGAGCCTCATAAACGGGGGCTTCAGGAGCCGGCTTTTCTTCGGCCGCGGGAGCTTCGAATGCGGCGCCGGCCTTAAGAGCCTCGTCGCCCTCGGCGGTGGAAGCGTCAACGTCGTCGTACTCGGCGTCGGGAGCGTCGAAGACCTGCTCGGCGGCGGCCTGGACGGCTGCCTTTACGGGATCGTCGGGAGTCACGGCGGAGCCTGCGGCGGCCTCCTGGGCCTTAAGCTGCTCGCTGAGCTGCTCCATGGCGGCCATGGAGGCGCTGACAGCGTCCCTTACCTCCTGGGCTCCGCTGGAGACCGGCTGGGCCGCGGGCTGGGCGGCGGGAGCTGCCGGCTGGTAAGCCTGGGCAGCGGGCTGCACGGGCTGGGGCTGCACGGGAGCCTGTCTTACGGGAGCCTCGGCGGGAGCCGCTCCGGCGCCGTAATGGGTCTGGGTCGAAGAGGTCCTGTACACGGTCTCGGCGGACGCGGGCCTGGTCTGATAGTTCTGGGTCCCGTAGGGGCTTCCTCCGGTGAAATCGGCCTTTACGTAGCTGCTGTCCCTTCCGAAGGCCGCGGCGGCGCTGTAGGGATCCTGCTCATAGAGCCTCTCGGGCTTCTTGGGTATCACGAGAGCCGCGATTATGTAGATCAGCACTCCGCTGCCGTAGACCAGAGTGAAGAGGACGAAGAGCAGCCTGACTATAAGGGAGTCTATGCCGAAGTATTCGGCGACGCCTCCGCATACGCCGAAGATGGCCTTGTCGTCGTCGGATTTGTAGAGATGCTTAGTTTCCATTCGAATTCACCTTCTTAGAATAATCCACAAAGCTTATATTCAGATCAACGTTGCCTTTGATGCCGTCCACCTTGCCGCTGCTGGTGTACTGCCAGATCTGGAAGGCGTAGGGGAAGAAGGGCCTGTTGAAATATTGAGCGAACCACTTGTCGTAATCGGTGAGCCTCTCGAGCTGCAGCTCCTCGACGTACCACCTGATGTGGGTGTAGAGCATGGGAGTGTGGCCGGCCTTCTTGATGGCTTCGCAGAAGCCTATGGCCGCGTCGGTCCTCTCTTCGGCGGTCATGTTCGCGGTCCTGGGATTGCTGCCCGAGGTCTCCTCCATGTCGAGGACTATGGGCCAGGTGACCCTGTAGGGCGCTATGTTTTCAAGGACGAAGGCCGCTTCTTCGGCGCCCTCTTCGGCGTTCAGGGCCTGGGTCACAAAGTATATCCCCACTTCGACGCCGTTCTCTATGGCGCCTCTGATGTTTGCTTCGAACTTTTCGTCCAGCACCATCTTGCCGCTGCCGTAGCCCCTGTAGCCCAGCCTTATGAAGGCGAAGCGGACCCCGTCGGCCGCAACCTTGGCCCAGTCTATGTCGCCCTGATAGCGGGAGACGTCTATGCCCTTGATGGAGACGGTCTGTCCGTCTACCCTGTACTCGAACTCCTTTTCATCGAGCTTCACGTTGACCAGATTGTCGAAATCGTAGTCGGAGGCGGGAAGATCTTTGTTTATCGGTTCGTAGCAGTACTGGCCGAGAGCGTCCTTATATACTATCACGTCGGGGAAAAATCTCTGCACGAACTCCCACAGCGACGCGCTCTCCTGGGCGTATTTCTTGAACAGCGAAACGGGAACGTTGAGCGTCTCCTCTTCTTCGCCGGTTTTTTCAATGGTCTCGGGATCCTCGGTCTTTTCGGGCTCCTTTGCGGCGTCCCCTTCCGCCGCGCTCTGGGCCAGCTTCGGATTCTCCTCGGCCTTGTTGTCGGCCAGTTTCGGAAGACCGCAGGCCCCGAGCAGAAGGCTCAGGACCAGGATCAGAGCCGGCAGGCAGATCAAGCGTTTTTTCATCGGTATACCCCTCTTTCAACGTAGATATTAGCATAGGGACCCCGCAGGGGCAAGTGAAGATACTGTGAGCGTAAACTTCACAAAAGCTTGAAATTTCAAGCTTTTAATCATATCGAAAGTTTAATTTAAGAATATTGTAAGAACTTTAAAGGGCGAAAATGCAGGATACGCTCTTAAGCAAAAAAGACCCGGAGCGCGAAGCTCCGGGCCATCGGTTTAACGTTCTATGCCTGCACGCTGTTCAGGGCTTCGGTGACTGCCTTTGAGAGCTGGTCGGCGCAGGAGGTGGGCTTCCACCCGCAGGTGTTGCCCTTTAAGAGCTCCGCCACCTCTTCAGCGCTTCTTCCCTCCACCAGCTTGCTTATGGCCTTGAGGTTGCCGTCGCAGCCGCCCAGGTATCTGACGTTGCGCAGAAGGCCGTCCTCGATGTCAAAGCTGAGGTGGAAGCTGCAGACCCCTCTGGGAGTGTATTCGTAGTGCATATTGTCTCCTTTTTAGTATTTATCGGTCAATTTCGCCGCCCGCGGCGATCTATCGGAAAATTTAATCGATCTATCCGTTTATTTATGCCATCCCGTCAATAATATCAGACTTCCGCCTCATTGTAAAGGAAACAGGCGCAGTATCTGCCGCTTTCGACCTCGGCAAGCACCGGTTTTTCCTCCTCGCAGCGCTTCATCGCGCGGGGGCAGCGGGGCCTGAAGGAGCAGCCCTTCTCGGGGACCTCGTAGGAGAGCTCGCTCATCTCCCCGTTCCATTCGGGCTGAACGTCGGGGTCCGGCACCGGCACCGCTGCCAGCAGAGCCTCGGTGTAAGGGTGCAGGGGACGGCCGCAAAGGGCGTCCGACGGACCCTGCTCCACTATCCTTCCCAGGTACATGACCGCTATGCGGTCGGAGAGCCTCCTCACCACGTTGAGATCGTGGGAGATGAAGAGATAGGTGAGGCCCAGGTCTTTCTGCAGCTCGCCCAGAAGGTTGAGTATCTGGGCCTGGTAAGACACGTCCAGGGACGACACCGGTTCGTCGCAGACCAGGAACCGGGGCGACACGGCAAGGGCTCTGGCGATGGCTATCCTCTGCTGCTGGCCTCCCGAGAACGACCCGGGGAAGCGGTCCAGGCATTCGCTGCCCAGCCCCACCTGAAGCAGGCGGTCAGCCGCGATCTTCCTTCTTTCGGCGGCATTTTTTCCCATGCCGTTGATCTCAAGGCCTTCTGCGACTATGTCGGCGACCTTCATCTTGGGATCCAGGGACCCGCCCGGGTCCTGGAAGACTATCTGAAGGGACCTTCTGAAGGGCTTCATGTCCCCCCTGCTTATGTCCTCCCCGTAAAATATGATACGGCCCTCGTCGGGCTCGGTGAGCCTGATGAGCAGCCTGCCCAGGGTGCTCTTTCCGCAGCCGGACTCGCCCACAAGGCCCAGGGTCTCGCCCTCGTAAAGCTCTATATCGACTCCGTCGACGGCCCTGGTGACGGTCTTTCTGCCGTTTTTCCTGAATATGAACTCCTTGCGGAGCCCTATCCCCCTGATCAGGGGCTTTCTTTCATCGTTCATCGGAAGCCTCCTCGAGCAGCCAGCAGGCCGCGCTGTGACCCGGCGAGACCTCAAATTCGGGAGGCATCTCCCCGCACTTTTCAAAGGCTTTGGGGCATCTCTCCGTGAAGGGACAGCCCCCCCGGGACGAGTGGGGATCGTAGGGAGAGCCGGAAATAGAGGAAAGAGGCTCGTTTTTATCGTCGTCCATCCTTGGGATGGCGGCCAGCAGGGCTTTGGTATAGGGATGGACCGGTCTTTCGAATATCTCCCTCATGGGAGCCCTCTCAGCTATGCGGCCTCCGTACATGACTATGACCCTGTCGCAGAGCCTCGCCACTATGCCGAAGTTGTGGGTTATGAAGACCATTGAGGTGCCGCTTTTGTCCCTCAGCCACTTGAGGAGCCTCAGGATCTGGTCCTGGACGGTCACGTCGAGGGCTGTGGTGGGCTCGTCGGCCAGGATGAGCCTGGGCTTTGAGAGCAGGGCCATGGCTATCATTATCCTCTGGCGCATGCCGCCCGAAAGCTCGAAGGGGTACTGCCTCATGACCTGGGAGGCGTTCCTTATGCCGACGGAGCGGAGCATGTCCTCGGCTTCCTTTTCGGCGTCCTGCCGGCTCACGCTGCGGTGGGCCTGCAGGGCTTCCACCAGGTGCCTTGACACGGTGAAGCAGGGGTCAAGGCTCGACAGAGGGTCCTGGAATATCATGGCGATATCCTTGCCTCTTACGCTCTCAAGGTCCCTCTTGCTCATGGAGAGCAGGTCGCGGCCGTCGAAAAGTCCTTTCCCCCTGACAACGGCCCCGTCCTTGAGAAGGCCCATGAGGGCGAAGGCGCTGACGCTCTTGCCGCTGCCCGATTCCCCCACTATGCCCAGGGTCTCCCCCTCGGCAAGGCTGTACGTTATGCCCCTTACGGCCTTAAGATCACCTTTTGCGGTGGGGAAGCTGACGGACATGTCTTCGACGCTGAGCAGTATCCTATCCGTCACTGCGCTCACCTCCGTCCAAGCTGTCCCTTAAGGCGTTCCCCACGAGATTGATCGAGAGGACGCAGAGGGTTATGACCGCCGCAGGTATGAGGGCGGTGAAAGTGTTCGCTCTTATGTTGGTGTAGCCCTCGTATACGAGGAGCCCCCACTCCGCCTTGGGCGGATTGACGCCTATCCCCACGTAGCCCATGACCGAGCAGAGCAGTATCTGCTCCGCGAAGATGCCGGTCAGGTGGACGAAAAGGGACGGGAGTATGTTGGGGATTATATGCTTTATTACCATGCGAAGGCCGCCGGCGCCCAGGGCTTTGGCTGCCTCTATGTATGAGCGGCTCATGACCTGGTTCACGCTGACCCTTACGAGCCTCACGAAAGACGGCAGGGCCGCTATGGCGAGGGCGTACATGAAATTGCCCTTGCCCCAGCCCATGAGGCACTCGGCCAGGACCACCAGCAGCAGGGAGGGGACGGCTGAGAGGACCTCCATGACCCTCATGACGACCATGTCGAAGCCTCCGCCCAGGTATCCGGAAGCTATGCCCAGGACAAGGCCGGCGCCGGCGCCTATGGCAGTCGCGGTAGCGGCTATCCTTAAGGTCATGCGGCCTCCGTAGAGGACCCTTGCGAAGAGGTCTCTTCCGCAGTAGTCGCAGCCGAAGATGTGCTCTGGGCAGGGCCTCATGAAGCGGTCGGAAACGTTCATGGTATCGTAGCTGTAGCGGCAGATGAGGGGAGCGAATATGCAGGCCGCCGTTATGAGCAAAAATACGCAGAGGGCGGTCATTCCGCCGCGGTTTTTGAGAAAGCGCCTTACAGCGGCGTTATCGGAAAGCCTTGCGCCCTTATCTTCCACGGCGGTCCCTCCTCTCTCCCGCGGCTATCCTCTTTCTGAGACGGGGATCGGCCGCAAGGCTTATCATGTCGGTGACCAGATTTATGAGCACAAGAAAGACCGCGGTGCTGACCGCGCAGGCAAGGATGATGGCGGGCTGGACCTGGTCCACCGCCTTTATGAGGTAGAATCCCACACCGGGGACAGCGAAGAACTTCTCGGCGACGAAGCCACCTCCCAGTATCTTCGTTGCGGTCTCGCCAAGAGAAGCGCTGATGGGGACCAGGGCGTTCCTTAATGCGTGGACCCCTATGACCAGCCTCTCCTTAAGGCCCGCAGCCCTCAAAGCGGTTATGTAATTGCGGTCCAGAGTCTCGGAGACCGCGGCCCTCACCATCCTGATGAACTGGCTTATGCCCATGGCGGAGACCGTGACCACGGGAAGCACCAGGGAAGACCTTTCGCTGACCCCGTAGGAGGGCAGCCAGCGCAGCTTTAAAGCGAAGAGCAGGGCAAGGCCCACGGCCATGCAGTAGCTGGGTACGGAGGAGAGGACCGTGGCGGCCGCGGAGACCGCTCTGTCCTGCCATTTGTTGCTTTTTACGGCGGAGATCAGGCCCGCGGGAATACCTATCAGGGCGCTGACCAGCAGGGAAAGCCCCGCCAGCTTCAGGGTCCAGCCCCAGCGCATGAAGATCTGCGCGGTTATGTCGTGATGACCGCGGCTTTGCGAAGCGTCAAAGTCCAGCTTAAGCATCACGTTGAAGCAGTAGCGCAGATACCTGGCGAAAAAGCCGCTGACCGGCTCGACGGCGCTCAATAATCCGTCGAAAGCGTCTCCGCCGTACACGCTCATGCGGTCCATGTTGGAACCGGGAGTTATGTACAGCAGGCCGAATACCAGCAGTATGACAGCCATGATCACGGGGATCACCAGCAGTATTCTTTTAATTATATATTTGATCATATTCCGTATTAATGCACTGCAAAACCGCCCTCAAGGGCGTAACAGTATAAATATACCAAAAGCGGGCCCCGGTTTCAAAGTTTTTTTGTTTTTCGAGGAAGGAAAACTCCGCCGTAAAAGGCGCCCCTCGCCCGCGGAGGAGGCCTGCATAAAAAACGAATAAGATATATTGCATATCGCCGTTTCGGCTTTTTTTATGCCTTTTAAGCGTTTATTTATCAAAGATTAACCTGTCTTTTAATCCCGGATGATATTGCTTTTTCCACATTTCAATGATATAGTAATTTCGCAGTGTGCTTAAGCATACTGATTCGTTATTATTCAATAGGCATTTATTCAGGAGGAAATCAAACTATGAATGAATTGCTCAAAGACTGGCGTATACACTGCATTACGCTTGTTCTTACCCTCATCGCCGAGTTCATCGGGACCAAGAAATTCGACCTCGGGATCACCGCGTTCTCGCTCTTCCCGATGCTGTATGCTCTGATCATCGGTGCCATCCTCGGCGCATTCAAGGTATTCCCGATGAAGATGATGGAGGACGCATCTCCCTACATCAACATCAGCGTTCTTCTGCTCACTGCCAAGACCGGAACTACCATCGGCCCCAACATCAAGGCTGTTATGGAAGCCGGCCCCGCCCTGATCCTTCAGGAGCTCGGTAACCTCGGCACCGCAGTGCTCGCTGTACCTCTCGGCATCCTGGTCTTCAGGATGGGCCGTGCGGTCGTAGGATCCTCCTTCTCCATTTCGAGAGAAGGCTCCCTCGCTATCATCGGCGCCAAGTATGGTCTTGACTCCGAAGAAGGCGTCGGCGTCATGGGCGGCTACATCACCGGTACCGTCCTCGGCACCCTGTTCTGCGGCATCATGGTATCCCTGCTTGCCAACGGCAACCTCTTCCACCCCTACGCCCTTGCAATGGCCTGCGGCACCGGTTCTGCTTCGATGATGTCCGCTCAGCTGGGCTCTGTTATCGACGCTCACCCCGAGATGGCAGATCAGCTCACGGCATACGCGGCAGCCAGTAACATGCTGACCGGCGTCGACGGTCTGTACATGAGCTTGTTCATCGCTCTGCCGATGTCCAACGCCCTGTACAAGCTGTTCACCAAGAACAACAAGAACTACAAGGACGGAGTCCCCATTCCCAAAGAGAAGAAGGCAAAGGCGTAAGGAGGTAACTGAAAATGAAAAAGATAAATTGGCCCAAATACCTGGCTTGCCTCATCCTTTCGTCAGTGTTTGCTTCCGTGGGAAACTATATCAGCACGACTAAGTCAGGCGCTCCCGTTACCCCGATCGAAGCGGCTCCCGGCCTCCTGATCTTCTTCCTGATCCCCGTCGACGGTCTCTTCATCTGGGATCTGGTAAACAAGGCTGTCGGCGACAAGAATCTGCCCGCCATAGCTTACATCTCACTGCTGGCGATCATCGCTTCTCTGCCCGGCGTACCCGGCTCCTCTTTCGTAGTCGCTAGCTGCGGAAAGATCGGACTGCTGCCCCTGTGCACCCCGATCCTCTCCTATGCCGGTATCTCCATCGGCAAGGATCTGGATACCTTCAAGCAGCAGGGCGCCGCTATCGTATGCGTCACCCTCTTCGCCTTCATCGGTACCTTCATCGGTTCCGCTCTGATCGCGCAGATCGTTCTGAAGATCCAGGGCGTCATCTAAGACATCCGGTCGGAAGTAAAAATCAAAGCAAGACTCTGCAGGGCTTCGGCCCTGCAGTTTTTTACGCGTGAAAAACCCGCCGGATGATACCGGCGGGACGTTTTTTAAGTATCTTTCGGGGGCGGGGCGCCCCGCGTCTTTATTCAAAGAACCAAGTCGGCTCCGTTTCTTTCCCGCAGCGCGGCAGGCCCGCTACTCAAGCGACCTCAAGTACTCTTCCCTTCCCTTCTTGTAAAGGTCGTTGCCCTCGGCGTCTATGATCACGGTCACGGGGAAGTTCTCGACCTCGAGCCTTCTTACCGCCTCGGCGCCCAGATCCTCGTAGCAGACGATCTCGGCCTTCTTGACGCACTTGGCCAAAAGGGCGGCGCAGCCTCCTATGGCTCCGAAATAGACGGCGCCGTATTCCTTCATTGCTTCGACCACCTCGGGGTTTCTCCTGCCCTTTCCTATCATGCCGGTGAGGCCGATGGCGATTAGGACCGGCGAGTAGGGGTCCATGCGGTATGAGGTGGTGGGACCCACCGGGCCTATGGGCTGCCCCGGCTTTGCGGGAGCGGGGCCCGCGAAATAAATTATTCCGTCGGTGAAGTCGGCCGGCAACGGCTTTCCCTCTTTTATGAGCTCACAGAGCCTCTTGTGGGCTGCGTCCCTTGCGGTGTATATGACGCCGCTGATCTCTACGCTGTCCCCGCACTTAAGGCTTCTCGCTTCTTCCCTCGTAAGGGGTGTACGGATCTTTTTGACCATCAGAGCACCTCCGTCTTGTGCCTTGCCACGTGGCAGTTGATGTTGACCGCGACCGGAAGGCCCGCAATGTGGGTCGCGAAGGTATCGATATTGACCGCGAGCGCGTAGGTCTTTCCTCCGAAGCCCTGGGGGCCTATGCCCTTGGCGTTGATCTTTTCCTTAAGCTCTTCTTCCAGAGCGGCGTACCTCGGGTCGGGATTCCTTTGATCCAAAGGCCTTAACAGGGCCTTCTTTGCCATGAGAGCGGCCTTGTCGAAGGTACCTCCTATTCCGACTCCTACCACCACCGGGGGACAGGGATTGGGTCCCGCCTCCTCGACGGTTTCGAGTATGAAGTCTTTCACGCCTTCGATGCCGTCGGCTGGCTTGAGCATCTTTATCCTGCTCATGTTCTCCGAGCCGAAGCCCTTGGGGGCCACGGTGACCCTGAGCCTGTCGCCGGGGACGATCTCATAGTATATCATCGCCGGGGTGTTGTCTCCGCTGTTCCTGCGGTCCAGGACAGGGTCGATCACCACGCTCTTTCTGAGATATCCTTCGGTATAGCCGGCGGCGACGCCCTCGTTTACGGCCTTTTCCACGTCTCCCGCTATGTGCAGGTCCTGCCCTGTCTCAAGGAACACGCAGGCGACTCCTGTGTCCTGGCAGATGGGGCAGCGGCTTTCTTCAGCGATGTGATAGTTTTCGATGATGCGGTCCAGTATCCCGCGGGCGGGACCCCAGGTCTCCTCATCCCTGCCCTTCTGTATGCAGGCTCTCACGTCTTCGGGAAGGACGCAGCAGGCCTCTATGCAAAGCCTTTTTACGCAGTCCCTCAGTTCTTCCGCTTTTATCTCCCTCATGCAAGCCTCACATTCTCCCTTTCGGGCACGCTGTAGATGTAATCCAGGTGTTCTCCCCAATGGCCGAAGACCTCTCCCACGATCTTATCGCCTGCGGGAGCCCTGGCGGGCACCCCGCATGTCTCCTCGGCCATGGCCTTGAGCTCTCTTATGTCCTTGACGTTGAGCCCCGCGGCAAGGAATCTCTCCTTAAGGTCGGGCCTTGCCGGGTTCACCGCTATGCCTTTTTCGGTAATGAGCACGTCTATGGCCCTGCCCGGGGTGGACACGGTGGTGACCCGGTCCAGCACTATGGGGAGGCGGTTCCTGAAGAGTGGCGCTATGACCACGGCCATATCGCAGACCTCGGCCACGTCGGTGTGGCCTCCGCTGCCTCCCATTATGACCCCGTTTGAGTCGGTGTGGACGTTGACGTTGAAATCGACGTCTATCTCGGTGGCGCCCAGCAGGGCAACGTCCAGGTTGTTCATGCAGCTTGACTTTCCGGCGGCGCTTGCGTACCTTCTCGCAGAGACCTCTATGTGGTCGGGATTCTCCGCCAGGTCAGCCGCGGCGCCCAGGTCGAAGCTCTGAACGTCCTGCAGGGCCTTAAAGCAGCCGGAGCGCTGAAGATCCACAGAGGCCGAAGAGATGCCTCCCACCACGTAGGAACCGACTATGCCCTTCTTAAGCATTAGATCCTTAAGATACATGGCGGCAGCCATGGTGGCTCCGCCGGCCCCGGTCTGAAAGCTCATGCCGTCCTTAAGAAGCCCGCTCGCCTCTATGCATCTCACCGCGGTCTGAGCCATCCTGAGCCTCACCGGATCCCTGGTCTGGGCGGTCGTCCCCGACATGATGCCGTTTGGGTCTCCTATAGCCTCGACAACGACCACATGATCGACGTAGTCTTCGGTGATGGAAGCGCAGCTCAAGGGGTAATCGACCGGGTTATCGGTGATCACTATGACCTTTTTCGCGTTCTCTGCGTCGGCCATGGCGTAGCCTATGGAGCCGAAGCGGGACTTTCCGGTCTTTCCGGTGCAGTTGCCCATGGTGTCGGAGGTGGGAGCCGCGATGAAGGCAACATCTATCGGGGTCCTGCTGTTTATTATGTCGCCGGGACGGCTGCCGTGGGTCCGGAACTCCACCGGCTTTTCCATGATGCCTTTGCTGATCTCGCTTCCTATGCCTTTCGACATGTAATTGCAGCAGAGCTTGGTCACCACGCCGTTTTTTATATGGCCTATGAGGGGCGCGTGGACGTCGAAGACCGCCGAAGCGTTGACAGTCAGATCCTTTATGCCCATGGATGCTATCTCGTCCAGGACCATATTGAGCACGTAGTCACCGTTCCTGAGATGGTGGTGGAAGGATATGCTCATGCCGTCCTTAAGTCCCGCCAGCTCAATGGCTTCCCTTATTCCGGAAACGACCTTAGTCATTGTCTGCCTCCTTCTTCCTTCCCAGACCCAGCTGCTCGGCCGCCGCTATGGTCCTTTCGGCCCTTAAGACCACGGGAGCGTCTATCATCTTGCCCCTTAAGGCGACTACGCCCTGCCCCCTGGCCCTGCCCTCTTCGATCGCGGCTATGACCTCATATGCGTAACTGATCTCGGCTTCGGTCGGGCTGAAGGATGTGTTGATCGCGTCCACGTGGCGGGGGCTGATGGACGCCTTGCCGGTGAAGCCCAGGCTCTTGGCGTAAGCGGCGTCCGCCCATATGCCTTCGTCGTCGTGGGCGTCGGTGAAGGGTGTGTCGTAGACCTCGATTCCGCAGGCTCTCGCCGCGTTGACTATGCGCCTTCTGGCGTAGTCTATCTCGCCGCCCTCTTTGGTCCTTTTGACCTGAAGGTCTGCGCTGTAGTCCTCGGCCCCGAGGAAAAGGGCGATGACCCTGGGGGAGGCCCTGCCTATCAGAAAAGCGTTCTCTATCCCCAGGGCGGTCTCTATCAGGGGCATGATCTTTATGCCGCCCGGCTCAAGGCCGTTCTTTTTCTCAAGCTCCGCGATGCATTCCTCAAAGGTCCTCACGTCTTCCGGAGTCTCCGACTTGGGGGTCATTATGACCGCGGGCTTTACGGGGACTATCTCCTCAAGGTCTTCGCGCCAATAGGGCGAATTGAGGGAATTGACCCTCACGATGACCTCAATTGCGCTGAAATCAAGGGCTTTGAGGATGTTCCTCACCAGTATCCTGGCGGAGTCCTTCTCCGCGGGAGAGACCGAATCCTCCAGGTCAAATATGACCGAGTCGGCCCCCATGGCGGCCGCGAACATTATCTGCTTGGGATTCGCTCCCGGTATGAAAAGCATGGATCTTCGCATGCTATACCCCCGTTCCCCTCTTAATGGCAGCCTCGAGCCTGGCCCTTAAGACGCAGTCTATGGCGCCTCTGTCGGTGATGGAAAGCTTCGCGTTGGTGACTCCGAACCTTGCCAGCTCGTCTTTGGCCGAGGCTATGATGGCGTCGCCGTACTGGGCAAGCACTAGGGACTCGAGGCGTATCTCGATCCCCCCCTCAGAGGGCTCTATGACCACCACGCAGTCGGCGTTCTGGTCCGGATTTCCGGCCTGAGCCCTTCTTATTATCTCACTCATGGAGCGGTCTCCTTTCAAAATGCGGATCACACGATCTGCATCAATTATATCTTAGAATCGCTCCGAATGCTCGGCAAATCGTCCTTTCCCGCCCAATAAATACGAAAAAGCCCGGACGTCTTCAAAACGTCCGGGCCGGGTAACGTATTTTCCGCGTAAGAAGCTCCTAGAGGAACTTGACCGCTCCGTCTATATTCGCCATGTGGCAGCCGGGATGCATCTCCTTTGCCCTCATGAGGAAGTTGAGCTTGTCGATGCGCTCTCCCGAGCGGGGGCAGCCGTTCTTTATGAAGGGCACCTGAAGGCCCACCGCCAGGTCCATGACGACGTCGCCAATGACGCCTCCCGAGCGTCCCGAGGGTATGGAGAAGAGGCCGTGCTGCTTGGCGTACTCGTGGGCATCGAGGGCTTCGCTTATAGTGCCCACCTGGTTGGGCTTAAGTATGAAGCCGTCGATGGAATTCGTGCTCACTGCCCTTTCTATCCTCTTCCTGTTGGTGACGGTGAAGTCGTCGGCTATGATGAGGGTCCTGTTCAGGGCTTTGTGGGCCAGCTCGTAGCCCTCCCAGTCGTTCTCGTCCAGCATGTCCTCGACGAAGACGAAGGGATATTTTTCGGTGAGATACTTCATGTAGTCGATGATCTCAAGGTTCGTCAGCTGCTTTCCGTTGAGGTAGTAGGTCTTTGTCTTGGCGTCGTACATCTCGCTCATGGCGCAGTCGAAGGCCAGGGCGCACTTGTCGAGGTATCCCAGGCTCTCGATGGTGCTCAGTATGAGCTTTACGCACTCTTCGGGGTCTTCGGAGGGGGCGCACCAGCCGTAGGAGCCTCCCACCAGGGGGTCTTTGCCGGTGTACTTTTTAATGGCGGGACCGAGCTTCTGGAAGATGTCCACCGAGATCTCGACGGCTTCTTCTATGTCATCAGCCCTGTAGGGCATGACTATGAACTCGTTGAAGGCCTGCTTTACGCCGTGGTTGTTCCCCCCGTTGATCATGTTGAAGGAGGGTATGGAGACGGTCTGTATGTTGCCCCCGGAGATGTATTCGTAGAGTGGGACCCCGTGAGACTCGGCGGCGGCCCTGAAGCAGGCTATGGACGCGCTGTAGATGGCGTTTCCGCCCAGCACATGCTTGTCATCGGTGCCGTCCAGCCCGATCATGATGCCGTCGAGGGCCTTCTGGTCGCTTACTTCCTTTCCTATGAGGGCCGGCCCGATTATGTCGTTGACGTTGGCCACAGCCTTGTGCACCGACATGCCGTGGTATTCGGCGGGGTCGTCGTCCCTTAGGACGAAGGACTCATACATTCCCACGGAGCTTCCCGTGGGAGCCTGTCCCCTTCCCAGGGCCCCGTCTTCGGTGACGACGTCGACCTCTACCAGGGGGCGGCACTTGCAGTCTATGAGCTGGCGTGCGTGCACTGTTTTGATCTTGCTCATTTGTATCTCCTTCTGCAGCCTTGCTGCCGAAAACGCGGGCTTTGCCGCAGGGCGCCGCTATTTGAGCGGCGGGACGTACATGACGTTGAAATCGCAGAGGTTGGTTCCGGTGTTGCCCGTAAAGACGGTGTCCTTTACCGCGCTCAGAGCTTCATAGCTTGCGTGGCCTCTTAATGCCGCGTAGACGTCGACGCCGGCCTGTTTTGCCGCGGCCAGGGTCTTTGAATCTGTCAGGCCTCCCGCCACATTGGCTGTGCCGTCAGTGCCTTCGGAATCTATGGAGAGCATGGCAGCTCCCGGAGCCTTTGCCGCGGTGATGGCAAAGCTTAAGGTCAGCTCCTGGCCCGGGCCTCCGTGGCCCGTTATGAGGCTGTTGTCAGCAATTTTGGTAGTGGTCTCTCCTGACGCCAGTATCACGCAGGGAGCTTTGACCGGATTTCCGAAATTCTGGATCTCTCTGGCGATGGAGGCGAAGACCGTCCCCGCGTCCTTACTCTCCCCTTCCAGATATGAAGTGAGTATCACGGCGGGTATGCCCATCTCTTCGGCGACTTTCTTTGCGTAGGCGCAGGAATCGGGCAGGGTGTTGAGTATGTAATAGGTGCTGTTGGGTATCTCCTTCGGGGTCTCCCCTTCGGGGCCCACGGTCATGATATAGTCGACCACTGCCTTGGGCAGGCGGTCAGCCACGTCGTAGTCCCTTATGACCCTGCGGGCGTCCTCAAGGGTGGTCTGGTCCGGCGCCATGGGGGTCCCCACGTAATTGGGGAAGGGCTCGCTGATGTCTCCGGTCGCGGGCTTTCCCACAGCGTCGCTGATGCCGAAGCCTATGATCTCGGCTCCCCTTTGGGCTATCCTTTTCGCCAGCATGCCCCCGTTCATCTGGGAGATGTGGCGGCGCACCGCGTTGATCTCGTAGATATTGGCCCCGGATTTGAGCAGCACGTCGGTGGTGTCTATCTCGTCCTGAAGAGTGAGTATGTCGATGGGGCAGCTCATGAGGGCGGAGCTTCCGCCGGAGATGACGATGATGAAAAGATCGTCCGGCGTAGCCTGATCAACGATCTTCAGTATCTCATGGCAGGCCTTAAGGCCCTCCTCGTTGGGCAGGGGATGGCCGCCCACGTAGACCTCGGTGCGGCTGAAGACGTCGCTGTCCTCCGCGATCTTGACTATCGCTATGCCTTTTGTAAGGTGATCCCCCAGCAGGGAATCAAAGGCCATGGCCATGTGGTTGCAGGCCTTGCCGGCCCCTATGAGGTAGACGTTCCTCTTCTTCGAAAGATCCCAGGACCTCTTTCCGACCCAGAGCACGTCCCCTTCCATCCCGGCGATGCTGCCTATCCTGGAGCGGGCGTCCAGGTAATTCAGGGTCTTTTCGGTGATGTCGAGTATTATGCGCCTGCTTTCGACGTCGCCGTGGGAGAGGAGCTCCTCCCTGTTTCTTATCTTCATTTAAACGACCTCCGTTATATATATCCGCCGTCAGTCACGACGGTCTTTTCCTGTCATCTGCCTGGTGCGGTACTCGAGGGGGGTGCAGCCCGCCGTCTTCTTAAAGCACGAAATGAAGTAGCTGCTGCTGTCGAAGCCGCACTGATAGGCCGTCTCGGCCACCGAAAGGTCGGTGCAGCTGAGCATCTTCATGCTCTGGGCGACCCGGTATTCCTTAAGGTAGGCTATGGGGGTGAGTGACCCGGCCCTTTTGAAGAGCCTGCAGCACTCGCTGCGGCTGAGCCCGGCGGAGGACGCGATGTCCTCAAGGCTCAGCTTTTCCATGTAATGCTCGTTGATGAACTGCTTAAGGCGCCTTACCCTTAAGCGGTCGGCGAAGGATATGCCGCTTGAGCCTTCGGCCTGGACGCGGCAGTTGGTCACTATGAGGCGCCAGATCTCAAGGAGCCTGATCTTAAGCTCCAGCTCGTAAGCGTATTCCCCGGCGTCGCTCCTCTCTCCCATCTCAAGAAGGAGCCTTAAGACCTCGGCCTGCCATTCGGCCTCTTCCGCCCTTAAAGCGAAGGACTGCAGGTCGAGACTTGTTATCACCGGCTCCACGTAGTCGCGGAACACGGCGTCGGAGCGGCCGGCGCTTATGATCTCGGGGGCGAAGTCGCAGCAGATGTAGCTGCTGTCCTCCCCGCTGCAGGACAGGGCTTCGTGGAGCACCCCGCTGTTTACGAAGAGGCCCTCCCCTTCCTTAAGGTCGTAGCGGCCCGCCGGAGTCTCAAAGCATGCTCCGCCCTTTATCATCACAAGTATCTGGATCTCGTAGTGCCAGTGCTTCACATGAAGGCAGCCCTCGGCAGATACGATCTGCCGGTCCATGGACAGGGGGAAATCCGCCGTCCCGTGGCGGGTCAGCTCCTGCAGGGTGTTGTCGACGTATATGGGCCTGAATCTCATGGGCATGGCTGACGTCACCGAGGGGGAATACCCCTTATTGTTGCGGCAATAATTTGATATCCATAGCAGGATAATAATTTGAAAAAACGGCCGTGTCAATACGATACCGGCCTTATTCCCCTTTATTTAAGCAATATTTTAGCATATGACGGCAATAATCTTGTATCATCGTTTTCGCAAAATGTTGATATCAATATATTGATATTTTAAAGCCATATATTGCTACAGCAATAAAGGATGCGGGGAATATAATCGAAGCGGTCAAAACACGAACACCCGCCGCGGCCCCGGGGCTTGCGGCATATAAAAGGAGGACAATAAATGGACACCAGCGTAAGATTTCTCTACCTTTCCGAACAGGACACCATAGCGGCCGGCGTCAACGACGCCGCGAAGTGCGTAAAGACCAGCGAAGAGGTCTTCGGCCTTCTCGCCAAAGGCGATTACCTGATGGGCGGTCCCAACCACAACAGCCACGGCATGGGCATCATCTTTCCCAAGGAGACCAAATTCCCCAACATGCCCGTAGCCGGCCCCGACCGCCGCTTCTTCGCCATGCCTGCCTACCTGGGCGGACGCTTCGACGTCTGCGGCTGCAAGTGGTACGGTTCCAACGCGGCCAACCAGGCCAAGGGCCTGCCCCGCTCCAT
>JAFRWQ010000119.1 GCA_017437925.1 Bacillota bacterium | reverse complement strand
TCACTCCTCGCCGGGATCGGAGGGGCTTTCCTGTTTTACAAAAGAGATCATGCGCCACAAAGCAGACGGCGATAAGCTCTGCCTGTCCCTACCTGATCTGTCCGCTGCCTTTGATCACGTATTTGTAGGTGTTGAGCTCCTGAAGGCCCATGGGGCTCACCGCGTTTCATGTCCCAAAAGGCGCGAACTCTGCGGCCCGCGCATTTGATAATTGCACGAACGGCGCAGGCTCAGCTTACCGAAAGCCCTGAAGATCAGGCATTCACGGCATTTTAAGACCGGCTCCCTCGAGCCGGTCTTTTGATGCGCTTTGTTTAAGTTCGCTCTACTGCCTTCTTCCCAAGGCCTTCGCAATGGCGTAGACCGCGGCCCAGGAGACTCCGGCGATGGGCCAGACTATCCATGTGCGCTCCCAGGCCTGGGTGATGAAGCTCCAGCCCAGATAGCCCGCGGTGACCAGGGCCCAGTAGATGCCCGAGAGGGGCGAGAACCTTCTGCTGTCGGCCTTTTCGGCGGGGGTGTAGTCCCCCTCCTGAAGGAGCATCTTGAAGCCGTCCCAGATGATCGAGCTGCGCACGATGAGCAGCACGCCGGCGGCGACCAGCATCAGCAGGGCGCAGACCGAAAGCACGTGGTATATGGTCTCTTCTTCGCCCAGCATCATGGCCAGGAACACCGGCAGGACCGCGACCACGCAGAGCACTATGCCCAGGGTCAATTGCCTGGTGAATACGGGGCGGAAGGCCTCGCGGCGCTCCTTTACCATGCCGTCGACCCCGTAGAGGGTCTCGATGGTCTCCTTTTCGAGGTACTCGAAGCGGCCGGACCTTAGGCCCGAGGTGATGAAGAGGGCGACGGCGGTGCCGACCATGGCGATGAGGACGGCAAGGCCTATGCCGCTGGCCTGGACCTCGCTTAAGCTTATCGCTCCCAGATCCTGCGCTCCGCCGAGGAAGATCAGCAGCACGGGGGAGAGTATGCAGAGCATGACGCCCAGGGCGACGCGGCCCGAATTGAGGTATCTTGTATAGAGGAAATCGTTGGCCTCCTCCAGGGTGACTGTCCTTGCGGGGGCGTCGGGGTCGGCCGAAGAGGCAGCAGCCGGAGCCTGGGGCAGGTCCAGCTCGTCCTTAAGAAGGTAGTCGGTGGAGACTCCGAATATCTGGGAGAGCTTCACTATCCTCGCCATGTCGGGTATGGACTGGGCGCTTTCCCACTTGGAGATGGACTGGCGGGAGACGTCCAGCATCTCCGAAAGGTCCTCCTGGGACCAGCCGTTCTTTTTTCTAAGTTCTATGATCTTGTCTGCGAGTATCATTTGGTTTTCCTTTCCGCGGTTTCGCTTCTGCGCCCGGCCCTTTTGCCCGGCGCTTCGGGTGCCGGCCTGCTGTTTTTTACGCTTTCAGCATAAGCTCCGCGGCGCTTGCATTCCATCAAGCGGGCCTTGAAGCTTCGCAACCGGCGGTTGCAAAAGCCGGAATTTCAAGGCGCGAAGGCTTTTCAGCGTATCTGGCCGCTTCCGCGGATGACGTATTTGTAGGTGTTGAGCTCTTCGAGGCCCATGGGCCCTCTGGCGTGGAGCTTCTGGGTCGAAATGCCCATTTCGCAGCCCAGGCCGAACTCTCCTCCGTCTGTAAAGCGGGTGGAGGCGTTGACGTAGACCGCGGCCGAGTCGACCATTGAGGTGAACTTCCTTTCGCTTTCGGGGTCGCGGGTGATTATCGCCTCGCTGTGGCCGGTGGAGTGGGCCGAGATATGGGCGACGGCGGCATTCGTGTCCTTTACGACCGCGACGGCCAGTATGTAGTCGAGGAACTCGGTGTCGAAATCGTTTTCTCCCGCGGGTGTTCCGGGTATGATCTCAGCGGCCTTTTCGTCCAGGCGCAGCTCGACGGGGGCAAGGCCCTTCGCCGCCCTGTCATCAGTCAGGCGTTTGCAAAGTTTGGGCAGGAATTCTTTCGCGATGCTCTCATGCACCAGCAGGACTTCCTCGGCGTTGCATACCGAAGGCCTTGAAGTCTTGGAGTTTTCCACGATGTCTAAGGCCATGTCAAGATCCGCCGAGGCGTCGGCGAAGACGTGGCATATGCCGGTGCCGGTCTCTATGCAGGGGACCTTGGCGTTCTCGACGCAGCGCTTTATGAGGCCCGCTCCACCTCTGGGGATCAGAAGGTCCACGAAGCCCACTGCCCTCATTAGGGCGTCCGCCGAAGCGTGGTCGGTGTCCTCGATGAAGCCGACGAGCCCCGCGGGAAGGCCTGCGTCCTCAAGGCCCAGGTGTATGGCGTTCACTATCGCCTGATTTGAGCGGAAGGCCTCGCGGCCGCCCCTTAAGATTACGGCGTTGCCGGATTTTAAGGCCAGGACAGCCGCGTCTGAGGTGACGTTGGGCCTGCTTTCGTATATTATTGCGACGACTCCCAGGGGCTGGGAGACCTTTTCGATGACGAGGCCGTTGGGTCTTTCTATGCGCGAAAGGACCCTTCCCTCGGGGTCGGGCAGGGCGGCGACGTCTCTGACGCCCCGGGCCATGCCTTCGATGCGCTTTTCGTTCAGGGTGAGGCGGTCTATCATGACAGGGCCGTACTTTTCCCTTGCGGCCTCGACGTCGAGGCGGTTGGCCGCCAGTATGTTTTCGGTCTCGGAGATGAGCCTGTCCGCTATGGCGCAGAGCGCTGCGTTCTTCTGCTCCCTGGTGCAGGCGAAGCTTCTTCTTGCTTCCTTCGTCTCTCTCAATATGTCTTCGGTCGCTCTCATCTGTCCTTCCTCCCGACGAATCTGGTGCCCACCGGCTTTCCCTCGAGGGCGTCGTATATGAGTTGGGGTCTTTCGCCGTTCACTATGATCATGTCGGTCCCGGCGTCCATGCAAAGGCCCGCCGCGGTGAGCTTGGTCGCCATGCCTCCGGTGGAGAGGGCGGTGCCTCCTCCTCCCGCTCCCGCCAGCATCTCGGGAGTGATCTCCTCGACCACCGAAATGAGGCTGGCCGAGGGATCCTTTCTTGGATCTGCGGTATAGAGGCCGTCGGTGTCGGTCAGGATTATGAGAAGGTCTGCCTTTACGCTGACCGCGACCAGGGCGGAGAGGGTGTCGTTGTCGCCCACGGAGATCTCGTCGGTGGAGATGGTATCGTTCTCGTTGATGACGGGAAGGGCGCCCAGCTGGAGCAGGCGGTTGAGGGTGTTGGCGAAGTTGGCGTGGCGGTCTTCGTCCCTCAGATCCTCTCCGGTCAGCAGTATCTGGGCCACCGTGTGGTTGTGCTCCTGGAATAGCTTGTCATAGACGTACATGAGCTCGCACTGGCCGACGGCGGCCGCGGCCTGCTTGGTGGGCATGTCGGAGGGCCTGCTGGAAAGGTTGAGCTTGCCCACTCCCATGCCTATGGCGCCCGAGGACACCAGAATGACCTCGTGGCCGGCGTTTTTCACATCGCTTAAGACCTTGCAGAGCTCTTCGACGCGGCGTATGTTGAGCCTCCCCGTGGCATGGGTCAGGGTGGAGGTCCCGACCTTGATGACTGTTCTCATTTTCGCACCTGCCTGACTGTAAAACATATATAAAAGATACTAATACCTTTTACCTCCGAGCGCAAGAAAAAAGACCGCGCCGGCTCATATCAGGCCTTTATAGAAAAGATATCCCAGCAGCGCGATGTTCAAAACGAAGAAAAGAGGCACCAGTATCTGAAAGCGCGCGTGCCTGGTCTTGTGGCGGAAGACCTTCATGCCCAAAAGAGCTCCCGCTCCTCCCATGAAGAAGGCCATGGCGAGCAGGGTCTTTTCGGGAGTGCGCCAGCTGCCTTTTTTCGCCTTGCGCTTGTCTATGCCGTAGGCTGCGAATACTATAAGGTTCCAGGCCGCGAGGACGGCGGCGAGGGTCATTCTGTCTTTCATCTCTTGTCCTTTTATTGCTTAAGACCGGGGGCCTGCTGCGGCCTCCGGTCTTTTCGCTGGTTTTAAGCTTTTGGGGCCGATGCTTGCGGCTCCGCCTGCCGCCCTATGCTTTCGGAGCGGCGTTTATGATCTGCATGGCCCTGTAGAGGTAGGTCACCACGTCGCAGCGGGGAGCAAGGCCCGTGGGTACGAAGCCGTCCTCCTCGGAGTAGGTGTCCTTGAGCAGGCCGCAGTTCATGGCCCAGTCGCAGGCCTCCTGATACCAGCCGTCGGTCCCGATGCCCAAAGCCCTGTAGAGGAAGGTCAGGATGTGGGCGTAGGTGCACTGCTTTCCGGGGCTGAAGGTGGTCGCTGTGGTCCCTTCGGTGATGCCGTGGGAGAGCGCCCAGAGCACCGGCTTATAGAAGTAGTCGTCGGGGCTCACGTCGGTGAAGGGCTCGTAGAGGTTCTCGGGCTCGGGGCTTCCCATGGCTCTCCACAGGAAGGTCACCACCTGGCCTCTGGTGCAGAGCTGGAAGGGCATGAACTTGTCCTTGCCGTTGCCGTCGGTGACTCCGGTCTGGTAGGCCCAGGTCACGGCGTTCTCATAGAAGGCTCCTTCGGGTATGTCGACGAAGGGATGGTCGGGAGCGCCTTCCGGCCCTACGGGGACCGCGGGGGGCTCGATATCGTTGATCATCTCGACGTTTATCTCGTACTGAACGGCAGATTTACCCTTGTAATCGACGGTGACCATCATCGGGCCCATGCCGTCCGCGTTCGGCGGGATGACCGTGAACTCGGCGGGATCGGTGATGTCTCTGAAGCCCATGGTGGTCCAGAGGCGGCACTTGATGCCGCTGAGGTCTATGAGTTCGCCCGTGAAGTAATCTTTCTTGTCAGGCTCTCTTAAGAGCTCCAGATCGACTTCTTCTTCGGTCTCTTCTCCGTCGAAGTCCATGGCGGGGGGAACGAAGCCCGGGGTCTCCTCGACGGTGACGTCGAAGCTGTCGGAGAAGCTTCCGTATCTTACGGTGACGGTGTCCTCGCCTTCAAAATAGAGGTAGGCGGGTTCCCATGACAGGTCTTCCACTATGATGCTGGCCATGTAGGAACCGTCTTTATAGTTGACCCTGTAATGGATGCCGGAAAGGTCTACCGCGTCGCCCTGGTTATAGAGGGTCTTGTCGGGAAGCTTGATGATCTCAAAGGATTCGATGTACTCTTCGTTTATGCCGTCGTCCCACTCGATGCCCATGGGCAGCAGCATGCATCTGAAGTCCATCCAGCAGGTGCCGTAGCCGTCGGTGACCTCGCAGCGGTAGATGAATTCCTCCATCATGTGTTCCTGGGGGATGCCGAAGATGAGGAAGGCGGTGCCGTCGCCCAGCACTCTGATGTTGCCGTTCTCATCGTGCTCGAGAGGGATGCCGTCGGGATCGATCCTGAACCATCTGCACCTGTAAGGGCCTTTGGGGCTGTTTACGCCCACCTCGAAGGCGAATTCCTCGTCGGGGCTGTAGACCTCGATGTCCAGAGGGCTCTCGGCCCAGATGGAAAGATCGTTGTCGCCGCCGGCGAAGGCGGTCAGGGGGAAGGACGAAATGATCAGGAGGGCCGCAAGAAGCAGGGCCGTGATCTTAAATCTCTTCATTTTGTCTCCTTTCATAACGTTTTCAAACCGCGGCGGAGCATTCCGTTTGCGGGCGTCCGCCATCGGTCATTAACAAAACTCTCACATGTACATTTTGACATCGGAAAGGGGCAGTGTAAAGGAAAAAAACGAGAAAAATGGGGAAAGACCCGAATATTGCCGATGAAAAAGAAATAAAATGCCCGGGCGATATAAAAATCTTCGGACAGATGATATAATCTCCCGGGTAAGGCGTTGCGGATCGGCCCCGTATCCGGGGCTTTGGAGAAATATAATGAAATTGCTTAAAACGATAACGGCGTATATGCTCGCGGCGTCCAGGCTGAGCCAGTACGAGGCGACGAAGAAGAATTGACGCCGTTGACGGCGCAGGCCGGCAAGTAAAAGACCGAAGGCTATAGGCCCTCGGTCTTTTGATATGTTCTGTTTTTTGAGGCTGCTTTCCCGGGTTTTTATGCTCCGGGTCCGCGCCCTGCCCATATTGGTCTAAGCTTCAGTTGACTTTGATCTTTTTCCCCTGCGGCAGATCCTGCTTTAAAGTAGTATGCGCCGGGGAGTCCATGATGAGCTTGGCCCTGTAGAGGTAGGTCACGACTTCGCAGCGGGGGCAGAAGCCCTGTACGTTGTAGCTGCCGTCCTCGGGGTCTGTGGTATCTTCGAGCAGGTCTATCGACCGGGCCCAGCTGAGGGCGTCGGCCCACCACTCGTTGGTATTCTCGGCTCCGGTGTCGCCGGGTCTTCCCAGGGTCCTCCACAGGAAGGTGAGGATGTGGGAGCACCTGCACTGGTTGTAGGGGCTGAAGGTGGTCGGGGTGGTGCCGTCGGTGATGCCGCAGGACACGGCCCAGATGACCGGTTTATAGAAGTAGTCGTTCTCGTTCACGTCGTCGAAGGGCTCCCAGAGATTTTCGGGCTCGGGGCATCCCATGGCTCTCCACAGGAAGGTCACGACCTGTCCTCTGGTGCAGAGCTGGAAGGGCATGAACTTGTCGGCTCCGTTGCCGTCGGTGACCTGGGGGTCGGCGTTGTAGGCCCAGTCGACCGCGTCAATGTAGTAAGCCTTTTCGGGGATGTCGGTGAAGGGATTGCCTTTGGTGTAGACCGGCTCAGGCTGGTTCACGTTAACGGTATAGGTCACGGAGTAAAGTCCTCTGTAGGAGACGGTCACGGTCTGGGCTCCTATGCCCTGGGCGTACTCGGGCGATACGGTGAGCTCGCCCGGATCGTCTATGTCGCGGAAGCCTACAGTGGTATAGAGGCGGCAGACTATTCCCGAGATGTCGATCTTTTCGCCGATGACGTAATCGGTCTTTGGGGGCTCCTTGAGCAGCTCAAGATCGACTTCGTACTCCTGGTCGCTGAAATCGTTGATCATCTCAACGTTGATCTCGTAGCTGACCGCGAAGTGTCCCTTGTACTCGACGCTGACCTTCATGGGGCCCATTCCGTCGGCGGTCTTGGGGAAAGCGACGAATTCGGAAGGATCGGTGATGTCCCTGAAGCCCATGTTGGTCCAGAGGCGGCACATGATCCCGGAAAGATCTATGGCTTCGCCGGCATAGTAGTCCAGCTTTGCGGGAGCTTCTATAAGCTCGAGGTCCACCTCGTACTCCTCATCGCCGTCTTCGTAGGGAGAAACGTATCCCTCGACCTTGTTTACGGTGACGGTGAAATAGGCGTACGCCCCGTTATAGCTCAGGGCTATGGTCTGGGTGCCGTAATTGGTCAGCAGGTAAGGCTCCCATTCCAGGCTTCCGGTGGAATTCATGTCCATCACGTAGACGCCGGCGTGTCCTCCGTCCACGTAATAGATATCGTAGGAAAGGCCGGAGAGATCCAGCGTTTCGCCCTGGTCATAGACCTGCTTGTCGGGGAGCTTGTCTATCGCGATGTGATCGACGGGGGGCTCGTAGTCGTCCTCAAAGCCTATGGGGTAAAGAACGCAGCTGAAATCCACGTAGGAGCTCTCGTAGCCGTCGTTGGCGACGCAGCGGTAGTAGAGGTGCTCGTTCATCTTCTCGTCGGGGATGTTGTGCATATAAAGGGCGCGGCCCTCTCCGACAATTACGGGCTCGCCGTTATCCCTGACGTTGACGGGTCTGCCGTTTGCGTCGATCTGATACCAGTAGTAGCGCACGTCGCCCGCGGCGTTCATGGGCTCCACCTCGAAGTCAAAGGGCTCGCTGGAGCTGTAGACCACGACCTCGGCATCGGTGACTCTCTTGAGCCAGAACGAGCCGCCGCCGGCAAAGGCGGTCAGGGGGAAGGCCGAGACCACCAGCAGGACGGCCAGCAGCGCTGCCGTAAATTTAAGTCCTTTCATTTAGTCTCCTTTCTCTTTTGCGGATATCGTACCGGCGGGCCCTGGGCGCAGCCGGTCTTTGACACTTGTATACAATAATAATGACACGGACGGGGGCTTATGTAAAGGGAATGTCTTGATCGGCGGGCCGAAATGAGGGGTTTTCTTCGCTGCTTCATTACAGCAGCGTGCCGTTTAAGGGGAGTAGGAATTGAGGCCGGATACCGCTGATGGTACAATTATATTGTTAAATTTTTGTTTATTCCAACAAGGAGCAAAGAAAATGCGGGACGTCAGAAAAATAGAAAAAGTGACCGTCGACGGCTTCAGCCTGGACCTTGAGAGCTTCGTCGCGGTGGCAAGAGGTCATGCGAAGGCGGAGCTAGCCCCGTCTGCGAGGGAGGCTCTCGAAAGCTCGAGGGCCCTGATCGAAAAGATCGCAGAGGAAAAGAGGGTCGCCTACGGCATAACCACCGGCTTCGGTGACTTCGCCAAGGTGGCTGTCCCCGAGGATATGACCAACCTGCTTTCGACCAACCTGATACTGAGCCACTGCGTCGCGACCGGAGACCCTTACAGAAGGGACCAGGTGAGGGGCATGATGCTTTTAAGAGCCAACGCCCTCTGCGCCGGGATCAGCGGGGTGAGGCCGGTCATAGTCGAAATGCTCCTTGAGATGCTCAATAAGGGGGTGACCCCGGTGGTGCCCCAGAAGGGGTCCCTGGGGGCAAGCGGAGACCTGGCGCCCCTCTCCCACATGGGCCTGGTGCTGCTGGGCCTGGGAGAAGCCGAGTACGAAGGAAAAGTCATGAGCGGAAAAGAGGCAATGGAGAAGGCCGGGATACCCGTCCTCGCGAGCCTCGCTTCAAAGGAGGGCCTGGGGATCACCAACGGCACCTGCGCCATGACCTCGGTGGGGGCTCTGAACCTCTACGACACCATGAACGCGGCCCTTTGCGCAGACCTCATCGCGTCCATGACCCTGACCGCCCTGGCAGGCCAGCTCAACGCATACGAGGACCGGGTCCACAGGGCCAGGGGGCAGAAGGGCCAGATAAGGGTCGCCTCCAACATCAGAAGGCTTGCCGAAGGCTGCGAGATACTGGAAAACGCCCGCGGAGCGAGGGTCCAGGACGCCTACGCCCTGCGCTGCGTGCCCCAGGTCCACGGGGCCGTGCGCGATGCCCT